>JAKDUN010000357.1 GCA_030457675.1 Brachybacterium sp.
ACAACGAGCAAGATTTTGCTGTGCTGGCCGACGAGATCCACGAGATCGACCAAGGGACCCTCATCCGCGCCCGCTAGTTGAACACTCCGCCGCCTACGATGACGGTATGACTACTGCGCCCGCCCCGTCCTGGATCCGCGATGCGATCTGCTGGCAGGTCTATCCGCTGGGCTTCTGTGGCGCGCCGCGGGTCCGCGAGGACCTCGGCGGCGAGGGCTACGGCGGGGCCGACGGGGAGAACGTGGTCCATCGCCTGCCGCGGCTGCTGGGCTGGCTCGACCATCTGGTGTCCCTCGGCGCGAACGTGCTGCTGCTGAACCCGGTCTTCGACTCGGTCTCCCACGGCTACGACACCCTCGAGCACCGCCGCCTGGACCCGCGGCTCGGCGACGAAGCGGATTTCGACGCCCTCGTCGAGGCCTGCCGCTCCCGGGGGATTCGGGTGGTGCTCGACGGGGTGTTCAACCACGTCTCGGATCGCCACCCGGTGGCGCGCCGCGCCCTCGCCGCCGGCCCCGGCACGGCCGACGGCGACCGGATCCGCTGGGCCGGCAGCAGTCCCTACGGCTTCGAGGGCAATGCGGATCTGCTCGAGATCGATCTGGCCGACGCCGTCATCCAGGACCGGGTCGTGGAGATCATGAGCCGCTGGCTGGAGCGCGGGGCCGACGGCTGGCGGCTGGACGCGATGTACGCGGCCGGGGTCGAGGCCTGGGCACCGATCCTCGATCGGGTGCGGGCCGCACACCCCGAGGCTTGGATCCTCGGCGAGGTGATCCACGGCGACTACCCGGCCTTCGCGGACGCCTCCGGCGCGGATTCGATCACCCAGTACGAGCTGTGGAAGGCGATCTGGTCCGGGCTGAGCGATGGGAATCTGTTCGAACTCGCCCACGCGCTGGGCCGCCACCAGGAGTTCCTGGACGCGACCGGCGGCGCGCACCCGCAGACCTTCGTGGGCAATCACGACACCACCCGCATCGCCTCCCAGCTGGCCGACGGTCGCGATCTCGCCGCGGCGTTCGCCCTGCTCGCGCTGCTGCCCGGCATCCCCACGGTCTACGCGGGGGACGAGTTCGGCGCCACCGGCGTCAAGGAGGAGCGGGCCGGGGGTGACGACGCGATCCGCCCCTGGTTCCCCGGCAGCCCCGACGAGGTGGTCACCGCAGCTGCTTCCGCGGACAGCGCCCCGGGCGGGCCCGACCACCTCACCCTGCTGAAGACCGAGGCCGCCAAGCGGATCCTCGAGGTGCATCAGCGACTGTTCTCCCTGCGCCGCCGGGAGCCGTGGCTCGCCACCGCCGCGGTGCGCGTGGACGAGAGCACGCTGGAGAACACCTGGGCGCAGATCGTGCTCACCCCGCGCGAGGGGGCCGACGGGGACGACGGAGCCGAACCCGCACCGCTGACCCTGGTGCTGAACCTCGGCGAGGAGGGTCGGCCCGCTCCCGGCGAGGTGCTCGAGACGGTCAGCGGAGCGGACATGCTCGACGGCGTCGGCCCCGACGCCCCGGGCGAGGTGCCCCCGCACGGCATCGTCGTGGTGCGCTGAGCCGCCTCTGCGCGCGCCGCACCCGCAAGTCCCATCACTCTCGATCGCAAATGTTCGACGTCGATACGGAACCTGGATAGGACTTCTACCTGCCTCGATACGGTATCGCGTGCAAATGACAGGTGATCGACCTACAATTCCTGCATGAACGGCACCGCAGGATTGCGCGTCCCCAGCTTCCCCTTCGACTCGCCGCTCGCCTCCAAGGCCGTCGCACTCGAGCGGCTCCGTGGCAACCTCCCCCGCACGACGGAGCATCTTCCTGTGCTCTCGGAACTCGCTGATGTGTACCGACTGATGTCGAGCATCGTCTCTGCCCGTATCGAGGGCAACCACACCACGGTCGTCGACGCTATTGAGGGTGCCCGCCTGCGCGAGACCCAGCCCCGACTCCCTCTCAGCGACTCCATCCAGGAGATCCTCCGGCTCGAGGACGCCGCAGAGTTCCTCGACCACGAGATCCGCCCGGGTTCTCCCCTCACCCACGGCCTCATCCGAGAGCTGCACCATCTCGCCACACATGACCTCATCCGTGAGGGGGATGACACGCCCGGTCAGTACCGGACCCGAGAGGTGAAGATCAGCGGCTCCGCGCACAGCCCCCCTCTCACTTCCACCGTCCACGCATTCATGTCGGATCTGCTCGACTTCGCGAACGCCCCCGCGGAACCCCACATGCAACTCGTACGCATGGCGATCGCTCACCATCGCTTCGTGTGGATACACCCCTTCGCCAACGGCAACGGCCGTGTCGCCCGACTGTTCTCCTATGCGATGATCCGCACCGGTGGCTTCGCGCCTGACGTGGAGTACCAGACGGTCAACCCGACGACGGTCTTCGGAGCCGATCGACAGCAGTACTACGACCGACTCTCCGCCGCCGACTCCCTCGAGGACGACGCCCTCATCGAATGGGCTGACTTCGTACTCGACGGGCTGCTTCGTGACCTCGAAGCGCTGCACCTGCTCGCCGAGGGCGACACTTTGAACCGCCTGATCAACTCATCGATCAGCAGATCACAGCGCGCTGCCCAGCTCACCGGCATAGAGGCCGCTGCGCTGTCGGCCGTCTCAGCGGGAACGCCCTTCAGGTCCCGAGATCTCACCACTGCACTCGGTCCGGACGCCTCGACCCGTTCGCGAGCGATCGGCGCCCTGGTCGAGCGCGACCTGATCGCCAGGCTCCATCCCGGCGGCAGGATCTACCGGATCCGCCTCACTCCCAATGCACTCACCCCGTTCGTCTTCGCCGAGCTGGACTCCATGGGACTGCTGCCGACGATCATCCGCGACGACACATCGCTCCAGCGACCGCCCATCGGCCCGGCGTAGGCTCGGAGCATGAGCACTGCGATCAAGCCCGCCGAGTCCGTGAACACCGCACCCGTCGTCGCCCTCGGGCTGGTCGGCGGCTGGCTGGCCGCCCGCGAGACGGGCATCCGCCCCCTCGGCGGCGTGGTGCTCGCGGCCGCCGGGCTGTACGCGGGCCGCCCCTGGCTGGCGCGTCGCGGACCCGCCACCACCGCGGTGCTCGGCGCGACCTACGTGGTGAGCTTCGGCCTCTCCCACCCCCTGGCGAAGAAGATCGGCGCGTGGCCCGCGGTGCTCACCGTGACCGCCGCGGCCG
>JAKDUN010000358.1 GCA_030457675.1 Brachybacterium sp.
TGACAATCCCTGACGATCCCGGTGCGGTGCGGTGCGGTGCGGTGCGGTGCGGTGCTGTGCGCTCAGCGCAGCGCGACCAGGCTCCTGGCCGTGACCTCGTCGACCACCACGTCGGTCGCCACCCCGGCGCGCAGGGCGGCGCGCAGGGGGAGGGCCTTGCGGGAGCCGGAGGCCACGAGCAGCCGGCGCGGGATCCGCAGCAGCCGGTCCGGGGAGGTGCCGGAGCCACGGCGGTTCATCGCGATGTCGCGGAAGGTGCCATCAGCACGCAGGAACACGGTGCACACGTCCCCGACCGCTCCGTCGGCGCGCAGTGAGCGCAGATCATCCGCGGTGAGGTAGTTGTGGGTGTAGACGTGGCTGGGGACCTCCGCGTCGAAGGCGCCCACGCTGAACACCGCGACCGTCGCCTCGCGCTGTGTGGCCAGCACGCGCTGCACCGAGCGCTCGCGCCACATCGCCTCGCGCGTGGCGGGGTAGTCGAAGAAGGCCGGCACCGGGAACTGGTGCACCGTCGCGTCCCAGCGGGTGGCCGCCCGGGCGAGCACGGTGGCGATGTAGGTCAGGCCCGAGCCCTCGGTGTTGATGGCGCCGTTGAGCTGCACGATCCGCAACCCGGGCACCGGGCGGGAGCGCACGCTGCCCAGCAGTGCCGCGATCGTGGTGCCCCAGGCGATGCCGAGCGTGGTGCCGGGCTCGAGCATGTCGTCGAGCAGGGCGCCGCCGGCCTCGGCGACCGTGCGCAGTCGTTCGTGCTGGTCGTCCCCGGACACGGAGGGCACCACGTGCACCTGCACGCCGTACTGCCGCGAGATGCGGCGGGCGAGCTCCTCGACCCGCTGCGCCTCCGGCGGGCGCAGGGAGATCGTCACCAGCTCGGCCTCGCGGGCATCCCGGAGCATCCGCGAGACGGTCGAGCGGGAGACGTCGAGCTCGCCGGCGATGGATTCCATCGTCTGGCCGTCCCCGTAGTACATCTGTGCAGCCGCATACAGCTCGTCGAGGCGGGAATCGTGGGTCATGGACACCAGTCTTGCACGTTCGTGCACGGAACTTGCGCTCCACTGCACGCCCGTCCCATCATGGCGCACACCACGTCCGCTCGGCGAGGATTCGTGATCCGCTCGCGACGGCCACTCGACGAGGACGACGGGAATCGAAGTAGACGATGCGAAGGAGCAGCCAGGTGTCTGATCAGCAACGGTCCGCCCTCACCCCCGCGGGCAGGGCGGAGCACCTCTCCCGCCTCCGCGCCGCCACCGCGGGTGACCCGCTGGATGTGCTCATCGTCGGCGGCGGCGTGAACGGCGCCGGTTCCGCGTTCGATGCGGCCACCCGCGGTCTGTCCGTCGGCCTCGTCGAGACCCACGACTGGGCCTCCGGCACCTCCTCGCGCTCCTCCAAGCTGATGCACGGCGGCCTCCGCTACCTGCAGATGCTCGACTTCGGACTGGTCGCCGAGGCGCTGCGTGAGCGCGATCTGCTGCTCGAGCACACCGCTCCGCACCTGGTCAAGCCCGTCAAGTTCGTCTTCCCCTTCTTCAAGAAGTTCGTGGATCGAGCCTTCATCGGCTCCGGTGTGGCGCTCTACGACGCGATGCAGTCCCTGGGCCGCAAGCGCGCGGTGCCCTTCCACCGCCACCTGCTGCACTCCACGATGCTCGAGGTCTTCCCGGCGCTGGACGGCGAGAAGGCCGTCGGCGCCCTGGAGTACTACGACGCGCAGATGGACGACGCCCGCTTCGTGATGATGCTGGTGCGCTCCGCCGCACAGCACGATGCCGCGGTCGCCAACTACACCACCGTCGTGGACTACCTCCGCGAGGGCACCCGCGTCATCGGGGCCCGGATGCGCGATGAGGAAACCGGTGAGGAGTTCGACGTCCATGCCCGCGAGACGATCCTCGCCGGCGGCGTCTGGACCCAGGAGCAGCAGGAGCTGGCCGGAGCCGATGCGGGCCTCGAGGTGCTCGCCTCCAAGGGCATCCACATCACGGTCGCCCGCGAGCGGATCCCCGCGATGCCGGACACCGGCATCATCACCCAGACCGAGAAGTCGGTCCTGTTCATCATCCCCTGGGACGAGTACTGGGTCATCGGCACCACGGACACTCCCTGGACCCAGGATCCGCGCGACGTCAGCGCGACCCGCGAGGACATCGAGTACGTGATCGAGCACGCCAATGCGGTGCTGAAGGAGGACCTCGGCCGGGAGGACGTCATCGGCGTCTACTCGGGACTGCGGCCCCTGCTGCAGCCGGTGCAGAAGGACGGCAAGGGCGGCACCTCCACGAAGGTCTCCCGCGAGCACACCGTGATGGAGGTCGAGCCGGGCCTGACCGTGATCGCCGGCGGCAAGTTCACCACCTACCGGGTGATGGCCGAGGACGTCATCGACTTCGCGATCAAGGACTCCCAGCCCGGCCGGCCCAGCCTGACCCGCTCGATCCCCGTGATCGGCGCCCAGGGGTACCGCACCCTGGTGCGCGACAAGCAGGAGATCGGCCGACGGTACGGCTTCGACGAGATCCGCGTGGATCGGCTGCTCTTCCGCTACGGCGCGCTGCTGAGCGACGTGCTCGCGCTGATCGACGAGGACCGGAGCCTCGCCACTCCGCTCGAGCATGCCCCGCGCTACCTGCGCGCCGAGGTGCTGTACGCCGTGCGCGCAGAGGGCGCCCGGCACCTGGCCGACGTGCTCGAGCGCCGTACCCGGTTGGACTACGAGACCCGCGACCGCGGGGTCGCCGCCGCCGATGAGATCGCCGCGCTGCTGGCCCCCGAGCTCGGCTGGGACGCCGCTGCCGCGCAGCGCGAGGTCGAGACGTACCGGGCCTTCATCGAGGCGCGGCTGGCCGGCGAGGCCACCGCGTCGGACGCCGAGGCCGCCGCCCGGATCGCGACTGCGCCGGAGGTGCCTGCCACGAACTGACCGAACGACTGTCCCGGCCGTGACGCGGCCGGAGCAGGTGCTCCATCACCCTGCAGGCACCCGCCTGTGGGCAGAGCGCGGACGAGCGTCCGCACCTATCCCTGGATGCCACCGGTCCCGCACGGAAGCGGGACCGCTCGATGAGGAGGCCGCATGGCAACCATCTTCCTGTATGAGATCGCCGGCACGGCGATGCTGACCCTGCTC
>JAKDUN010000359.1 GCA_030457675.1 Brachybacterium sp.
TGGTCGGCTCCGGGCTCTGCGTCGACTGGGGGTCATCCGTGGGGGTGGCTGCGGGCTCGCTGGCCTCGGGTGACGTCGGATCGGCCGAGCTGCTCGTGTCGTCGCCGTCGCCGTCGTCTGTGTGATCGTCGCCGTCTGTGTGATTGCCACAGTTCTCGTGGTTCCCGCGGAGCAGGTGAGGCTTAGGCCCGGACTTGCAATGCTCGTGACGGTCGCCGGTCCGGGAGTCGTCCTGCGACGGGAGCGCGACGATGCCGTCGGCGGAACCTGCTGTCTCGGAGTCCGTGGAGGGAGATTCCTCAGCCGGCTTCTCGCCGTCGCGGACTTCGCCGTCGTCGCCCTCGTCCGCCTCGGCCTGGGGGGACGTCGTGGAGTCGCTGTCCAGGGTCTCGGCGAGAGCGGGGGCGGTTGCGAGGGGGATCGTCACGGCGATGGCTGCTGAAAAGGCGCAGAAGCGCGTGCGCAAGCGCATGGGCGTGGTCCCCCCTCTCCTGGGCGCGAGCTCGACGGCTGCGGTCGGCGGTGTCTCCGGTGGGTCCGACGGAGCACGATACCCTACGGAAACTTTACTTTCGACCCCATGCTTCACCCGGAGAATCGGCTGCACAAGGGTGCTGTGCACGGCGCCACGCCCACGTGACGGACGTTATGTTGACCCTGACTTGACCCAACCTTTGCCAGCCACCTGCGGGAATGCTTGTCAGGCCGCATCATCCCTGGGCACGCGAACGCCGGACCCCGCTCGGCGGGATCCGGCGCCCGGGTGGCTCTGGGGTCAGTCGGCGAGGGCCTCGTCCACGAGAGTTCTCGCGGCGTCCTGCACCTGGCCCAGGTGCTCCTCACCCTTGAACGACTCGGCGTAGATCTTGTAGATGTCCTCGGTGCCGGAGGGGCGGGCCGCGAACCACGCCGATTCCGTGGACACCTTCAGGCCGCCGATCGCGCCACCGGCGGGGGCCTCGGTGATCGCCGAGACGATCGGCTCCCCGGCCAGCTCCGTCGCACCGACCTGATCGGCGCTGAGCGCTTTCAGCGTCGCCTTCTGCTCGCGATTCGCGGGCGCATCCATGCGGGCGTAGGCGCTGGTGCCGAACTCCTCGACCAGTTCGGCATGCAGCGTGCTGGGGGAGCGGCCGGTGACGGCGAGGATCTCCGAGGCCAGCAGCGCCAGGATGATCCCGTCCTTGTCCGTGGTCCACACGGACCCGTCGTGGCGCAGGAACGAGGCGCCGGCGCTCTCCTCGCCGCCGAATCCGACCGAGGAGTCGATCAGCCCGGGCACGAACCACTTGAAGCCCACCGGCACCTCGTACAGCTCCCGGCCGAGCGAGGCGACGACCCGGTCGATCAGGCTGGAGGAGACGAGGGTCTTGCCCACCTTGGCCGTGGAGGGCCAGTGGGGGCGGTGCGCGAACAGGTACCGGATCGCGGTGGCGAGGTAGTGGTTGGGGTCCATCAGCCCGCCGTCGGGGGTGACGATGCCGTGGCGGTCGGAGTCCGGGTCGTTGCCGGTGGCGATGTCGTACTCATCGCGCTTCTCCAGCAGCGAGGCCATCGCCCAGGGGCTCGAGCAGTCCATGCGGATCTTGCCGTCGCGGTCCAGGGTCATGAACGACCAGCGGGGGTCCACCTCGGGGTTGACCACGGTGAGATCGAGATCGTGCATCTCCCCGATCTCCGCCCAGTAGTCGACCGCCGCGCCGCCCAGCGGATCCGCACCGATGCGCACCCCGGCCCGGCGGATCGCCTCGATGTCGATGACGTTCGGGAGGTCCTCCACATAGGTGTGGAGGAAGTCGTAGCGGTCCGCGTCCTGCAGCGCCTTCTGCCGTCCGTGGCGGCGCACGCCACGCAGGCCCGTCGCGAGCAGCTCGTTCGCGCGGTCGGCGATCCAGGAGGTCGCGTCCGTGTCCGCTGGGCCGCCATGGGGCGGGTTGTACTTGAAGCCGCCGTCACGGGGCGGGTTGTGGCTCGGGGTGACCACGATGCCGTCGGCCCGTCCGGGATCGTTCGCCGAGCGGCCCCGGTTGTGGACCAGGATCGCGTGGGAGATGGCCGGGGTGGGCGTGAAGCCGTCCCGCGAATCCACCTGGGTGGCGACGTCGTTGGCGGCCAGCACCTCGAGCGCCGTGTCGAAGGCGGGACGGGAGAGGGCGTGGGTGTCGCGGCCGATGAACAGCGGTCCCCGGATCCCCTGGGCCGCGCGGTACTCGACGATCGCCTGCGTGGTCGCGGCGATGTGGTCCTCGGTGAAGGCCGTATCGAGCGAGGAGCCGCGATGTCCCGAGGTGCCGAAGGCGACGGCCTGGTCGGGGTCCGCGGGGTCCGGATGGTTGTCGTAGTACGCGTCGAGGAGCGCGTCGACGTCGACGAGGTCCTCCTCCAGCGCCTTCTGGCCTGCACGGGGGTGCATCATCACCACTCCATCCTCGAGAGTCGGGGTCCTTCCCGACACTCTAGGTCAGGGTGGGGGTCCGGGGACGGGGTGCGCCTGCCTGCTGAGACGAGGGCGGGAGCAGTCCTCAGCGCCGACGCGACCGCACCAGCAGCACGATCCCGACGATCGTGAGGATCAGTCCGACCAACCCGGCGACGACGCCGATGATCGGGCCGATCAGCAGCGGGGCCGCCATCCCGAACAGGCTGTACGGGCCGAGATAGGCGGGAGCGTCCGTGCCGGTGCAGGAGATCGTCACCGTGGTGTCCTCGACGGAGGCGATCCCGATCTTCTGCTCGTACTGGGAGCCGTCGCCGAAGGTGACCGAGGAGGTGCTGGGCACCACGCTCACCGCCCCGGGCTCGGACCCCTCGGCGGTGCACTCGGCGCCGGCGGCATCCTCCTGGGGCACGTACACGATCAGCATCGAGTTCGCGGAGACCTCGACCTCGCCGCTGGAGCTCCCGAGCACCTGGGGCCCTGCGGAAGCGTCCCCGGCGAGCGAGCTCACGGACCACACGATGCCGCCGATGGTCGCGACCGGGCCGATCACGAGCAGCAGCACCAGACCGATGATCAGCGGCCACAGCCCGCGACGACGCCGAGGCGCGGGGCCGGGACCTCCGCCGGCGGGCAGGGGGCCGGTCTGTGGTCCATAGAGCGCCGGGCCGCTGCCGTCAGGGGCGCCG
>JAKDUN010000360.1 GCA_030457675.1 Brachybacterium sp.
CGTCGGGGAACGCCACGGCGCTGGCCTGCCCGTCGACCCCGGCCCGGACGGCGGAGGCCCTGGCCTCGGTGCGCACGGCGATGCCGCGGGATTCGATGAGGCGGCGCAGCGCGGCTCCAGCGGGCAGGTCGAGCTGGGCGGACATCAGCCGGTCGCTGGACTGGATGACGGTGGCCTCGGCGTCCATGCCCTGCAGGGCGCCGGCGGCCTCGAGCCCCAGCAGCCCGCCGCCGATGACGACTCCGCGCACGGGCCGGTCCAGCTGGGCGGCGCGGGAGGCGACGTGCTCGCGCAGGGACCGGACGTCGTCCAGGGTGCGGTAGACGAAGCAGCCGGGCAGCTCGGCGCCGTCGACCGGGGGTCGGGAGGCGACGGAACCGGTGGCCAGGACCAGGTGGTCGTAGGGGTGGTCGGTGCCGGAGGCGGTGGTGACCGTGCGGGACCCGCGATCGATCGAGACGGCCCGGTCGCCCTCGAGGAGGGTGACGCGGGGGTCGGCGAAGATCGTGTGCGGGAGGGTGAGATCCTCCTCGGTGTCCCCGTCGAAGAAGCGGGTCAGGCCCACCCGGTCGTAGGGGCGGCGGGCCTCGTCCCCGAGAACGGTGATGCTGAGGCGGTCCTCGGCGCGGGTGACGAGGGAGTCGACCAGGCGGTGCGCCGCCATTCCGGCGCCGATCACGACGATGCGCGCGCTCATCGGGCCGCCCCCACCAGGTCGGAGGTCTCGGTCGGGCCCTCGGCGGCCGGGGCGGCCAGGGTGCCGACGGCGTCGCCGGCCGGGGCGGAGATGGCATCGGCGGGGCTGGTCGCAGTGGCCGTGGCGGGGGTCCTGCGGCGGTGGGCGTAGTAGAGCGGGAGGCCCACGAAGAGGAGCCCGCCCACCAGGTTGCCGAGCACGGTGGGGAGCTCGTTCCAGATCAGGTAGTCCATGATCGTGAACTCCGCGCCGAGCAGCAGGCCGGAGGGGAACAGGAACATGTTCACGATGGAGTGCTCGAAGCCCATGTAGAAGAACAGCATCACGGGCATCCACATGCAGGCGATCTTCCCGAGGATGTTGTCGGTCATGAACGCGCCGACCACGCCGGTGGAGACCATCCAGTTGCACAGCACGGCCCGGATGAACAGCGTGAGCATCCCGGCCGCACCGTGGTCCGCGTAGCCGACGGTGCGGCCGTGACCGATCTCGGAGATCGCCTCCCCCACCGCGCTGGGCGCGGTGGAGAAGCCGTAGGTGAAGTAGATGGCCATCAGCACCGCGACGGTGAACGCGCCGAGGAAGTTGCCGAGGAACACCAGCCCCCAGACCCGCAGCATCGATCGCACCGTCACGCCGGGCTTCCGGGCGATCAGCGCGAGCGGCATCAGCGTGAACACGCCCGTGAGCAGGTCGTAGCCCAGCAGGTACAGCAGGATGAACCCGACGGGGAACAGCAGGGCACCCAGCAGCGGCTCCCCCGTCTGGGTGGAGACGGTGACGGCGAAGGCGGCGCCGAGAGTGAGGATCGCCCCGGCCATCGCGGCGCGCAGCACGGTGACACCGGTGGAGTAGGAGACCTTCGAGGCACCGGCGGCGGTGAGCCGGTCCACCAGATCGGCGGGCTGGACGTAGGACATGGCAGCTCCTGACACGGGGGATGGGCATGCCCCGTGCGCCTGCAGCGGGGTGCGGCCATCCTGCGGGCCCGGGGAGCCGAGGCGAAGGGCAGGAGGGTGCCGTGACCTTCTCGTGATGTGGTGTCTCAGGGTGGCGCGGGGCTGCTTGCGGGGTGACGGGACGACGAACGCCCTCCCCTCGGCAGAGCCGGAGGGAGGGCGTCGACGAGCTGCTCAGCGACCGAGCGGACCAGTCGTCACATGGGCAGCGAGAGCATCACGTACGCCTCGCAGGTGGCGGCATCACTGGTGATCAGATGCACGTCCGAGAGCAGGAACTCGCCGCCGGCCGGGATCGTCGTCGGGTACTCAGCGCCTCCGCCGGCGATCTCGCCCGCATCGTCACGGCAGAGGATCTGGACGCGCGGATCCTCCCAGGCTTCATCGGTCGTGTTCTTGATGAGGAACTGCGGGGCGTCGGCCGACGACTCGATCGGGGCCACAACTGCACGCGCCTCGCTGCTGCTGCCGTAGTCGCTCACGCTCACAGTGGCCTCGACGCGCGCCGGGGTGCTGCCGGAGGGGATCTCGACCTGAGTGCCCATCGGGAAGGTGGTCCCCTCGGTGCCGAGCTCCTCGACCTGCTCCTGGGAGACGACGAGGTTGTCCTCGTCGTCGTAGACGTTGAAGAGCACGGTGGCGAACTCGCCGGTCAGGCCCTCGTGCTTCACCATCGCGCTCACATAGGCATAGTCGCCGTCGGCGGCAATACCCGATTCGAGGACCTCGATGCCGCCCTCAGCCTCAGCGGATGTGACCGCGTCAGCGGGGACCTCGGTCGACGTCTGCTCGAGCGTCACCGTCCCGGATTCACCCAGCGCGGAGACCTCGTAGCTGATCTCTCCGTCCTCGTAGGTGAAGTCCTTGGTGTCATCGCCCGAGGCCAGGAGTTCGGCACCGGTGCGGCTGTGATCGTTGGTGGAGGTCCACGTGTATGCACCCTCCACCTCGGGAGCCTCGAAGGTTCCCGCCCAGTAGAGCCTCGAGTCCGGAGACCCGTCCTGAGGCACCCAATCGATCGTCATCGCCGTACCCGCGATGGTCGCCCGCTGCACGAAGGCGCTGTCGTCGGTGGAATGCCAGACGCCGGTGAGGTCGGGCTCCTCGATCTTCTCCTCGGTGGGCTCGGCGTTCTCTGCCGCATCATTCGCTGCTGCAGCGGCCGAGGTGGCCGGAGCCTCAGGGGCGTCCGTCGAGCCGCAGGCCGCGAGCGCTCCGGCGAACACGACGGCCAGCACGGCGCCGCCCACTCGATCACCAAGCCGACGGCGCACAGAGCCGCTCCTGCCGCCCACAGTGGTCACAGTCATTTGTTCCTCCAAGAGTTGAGCCCAGAACATGAGCACCCAGCACCGAATCCGCTTCGACGGTCAAAGATTAAACCATCGACTGTACGGGTGGCATAGAAAGTGGCTCTTCGCGGTTCGTGGTGAATGACCCTGCTGTGGCGGGTATTCACGCTACG
>JAKDUN010000361.1 GCA_030457675.1 Brachybacterium sp.
TCGTCGGAGACGTACGCGGTCACCGCCTGCAGGCGGCGGATGCGCTCATGCTCCCTGAGCACTGCCCGGTCCAGGCTCAGCGCCTTCACCAGCGCGACGGCCATCAGCAGCAGGATGATGCTGAACGGCAGCGCCGTGATCAGCGAACCGGCCTGCAGCGAGGTCAGGCCGCCGGAGGCCAGCAGCGCCGCGGCCAGCAGGCCCTCGAGGACGGCCCACAGCACGCGGGACCAGATCGGCGGGTTCGGGTGGCCGCCGGAGGCGAGCATGTCCACCACCAGGGAGCCGGAGTCCGAGGAGGTGATGAAGAAGACCGCGACCATGATGATCCCCAGCGCCGAGAGCAGGCCGGTGGCCGGGAAGTTCTCGAAGATGCGGAACATCGACTCCTCGGCAGTGATATCGCCCAGGTCGCCGGCTCCGAACCACTGGCGGAACAGGCCGTTGCCGCCCCAGATCGAGAACCAGAGCATGCCCACGATGGTGGGGACCAGAAGCACACCGGTGACGAACTGGCGCACCGTGCGCCCCTTGGAGATTCGCGCGATGAACACGCCCACGAAGGGTGCCCAGGCGATCCACCACCCCCAGTAGAACAGGGTGTTCCCGGCGAACCAGGACTGCGCCTCCTCAGAACGGGTGTAGGCGCCGACGTCCAACGTCATCTGGAGCACGTCGGCGAGGTAGACGCCCAGGGACTGCACGAAGTTCTGCATCAGGAACACCGTGGGGCCGAACACCAGTGCCGTGATGGCCAGGAGCCCGGCGAGGGAGAGGTTGCCGTTGGAGAGCCACTTGATCCCGACGCCCACGCCGGAGATCACGGAGAACGTGGCCAGGAAGGTGATCACGACGATGATGATCATCAGGGTCGTGGTGGAGGCGGAGCCGACCGCCCCGATGACCTCGAGGCCGGCGCCGATCTGCTGGGCGCCCAGGCCCAGTGAGGTGGCGATGCCGAAGACGGTGCCGAAGATGGCGAGGATATCGATGACGTCACCGAGCAGGCCCTTGACGCGGTCACCGAAGAGCGGCTCGAGAGCCCAGCGGATGGACACCGGACGGCCGCGACGATGCACGGCGTAGGCGAGGGCCAGGCCGATCACCGCGTAGGCGGCCCAGGGATGGAGCCCCCAGTGCACGAAGGTCTGGGCCATGGCCTGTCCGGACAGCTCCACGCCCTCCCCGGTCCACCCGGGCTTCGCACTGCCGGTGGTGTAGCCCAGGGGCTCGGCCACGCCGTAGAACACGAGGCCGACGCCCATGCCCGCGGAGAACAGCATCGCGAACCAGGACAGCAGCCCGAACTCGGGCTTGTCCGTGTCACGTCCCAGCCTGATGGAGCCCCAGGAGGACAGCGCCACCACGATCGCGAACGCGACGAAGATGCCGATCGCGAGCATGTAGAACCAGCCCAGGTTCGCGGTGATCCAGCCCTGGGTGCCGATCATCGCATCGCTGGCGGTCTGCGGGAAGATGATCGTCAGCACGGCGAAGACCAGGATCACGATCAGCGAGGGCCAGAACACCGCCGGGGCGATCGTCCCCTTGCCGATCCGGGCACCCTGGCGCCGGAGCTTGTCGGTGATCTCGTCATCGGTGTCGCTGACGGCGATCTGCTGCGCGCGCGGCAGGTGCACCGTCTTCGGGAGGTGGTCGGGCCATGCGGTCGGGGACGGCTTGTCCCCGGTGCCCTCTCCCTGCTCGGTCGTTCTCGGGGAACTCATGCTGGGTATCCTTCCGGACGTCGATGAGGTGGTCAGTCGCCCCCAGTGTCCTACACATTCCCGGATGTCGGACAAACTGACAGGCTGCGGGGGTGGCCCGCGCCTCAGCGGCCGGTCAGCCCTCGTGGTCGGGGACGACCGCCTCGGCGGGCTCGGAGACCCGCTCGGTGCCGGTGGCCCGGCCGATCATGCGCATCCCGTGGTAGATGGCGAGCGCCGCCATCGTGCCCAGGGCGATGCCGGTGAAGGCGAAGCTGCCGATCTCCCAGTGCAGGTCCGCGATCGCGATCACCAGGGCGACGCCCGCGGTCATCTGGTTCACCGGACGGGAGAAGTCGACCCTGCCGTCGATCCACATGCGGAAGCCGACGATCGCGATCAGCCCGT
The DNA here is from genome assembly GCA_030457675.1 of Brachybacterium sp. Taxonomy (GTDB): domain Bacteria; phylum Actinomycetota; class Actinomycetes; order Actinomycetales; family Dermabacteraceae; genus Brachybacterium. The sequence goes on from JAKDUN010000361.1 coordinate 2,115, forward strand.
ACAGCACGAACGTGACACCGCCGAGCACGCCCGGAGTGATCGTATTGATGACGGCACCGACCTTGGGGGACATCGCCAGCAGGATCGCGACCAGGCCCGCGACCCAGTACGCGGCCGTGGAGTAGACGCGGGTGGCGCTCATGACACCGATGTTCTCGCCGTAGGTGGTGGTGGGCGAGCCGCCGAAGCCGGCGGAGAGGGCGGTGGCCAGGCCGTCAGCCGTGAGCGTGCGGCCCACCATGTGGTCGAGGTTCCTGCCGGTCATGGTCCCGACGCTGGTCACATGGCCGACGTTCTCGGCGAGCAGCACCACGATCACGGGCAGGAAGATCGGCAGCAGGCCGAGGTTGAACTCCGGGTGGTGGAACTCGGGCAGGCCCAGCCACGCGGCCTCCCGCACCGGCGTGAAGTCGACCTCCCCGCGCAGCACCGAGATCGTGTAGCCGACCACCACGCCGATCAGCACGCTGATACGTCCCAGCAGGCCGCGGAACAGGGCGGTGCACAGGAGGATCGACAGGAGCGTGAGCGTGGCGGTGAGCGGGGACTTCGAGAAGTTGTCCGAGTACGCCGTGGGGACCAGGTTCAGACCGATCAGCGCGACGATCGATCCCATCACCACCGGGGGCATCAGCCTGCCGATCCACCCCGTGCCGATCTTCTGGACCAGCAGCCCCAGCAGCGCCAGCAGCACGCCGGTGACCATCACACCGCCGAGCGCCGCACCCATCGAGTCCGCCTGGGTGGAAGCGGTGATGGGGGCGATGAAGGCGAAGGAGGAGCCCAGGTAGCTGGGCACCTTGTTCCGGGTGATGACCAGGAACAGCAGGGTGCCGATGCCGGAGAACAGCAGCGTGGTCGAGGGCGGGAACCCGGTGATCACCGGCACCAGGAAGGTGGCACCGAACATCGCGATCACGTGCTGGGCGCCGATCCCGATGGTCAGCGGCCAGGCGAGCCGCTCCTCGGGC
>JAKDUN010000362.1 GCA_030457675.1 Brachybacterium sp.
TTCTTCCTCGCCGTCACGCAGGTGGTGGCGAGCTTCCAGGTGTTCGACATGGTCTTCGCCCTCACCGGCGGCGGACCCCAGCACCGCACCGAGGTGATCGCCTCGCTGATCTATAACGAGGCCTTCGTCTCCAGCCGCCTGGGCCGGGCGAGCGCGGTCGCGGTGATCCTGTTCCTCCTGCTGGTGGTGATCACGGTGGCCCAGCAGCGCTGGTTCTCCCGCCGCATCACCTACGACATGAGCTGAGAGGAGGAGACGAGATGACCACACCGCAGAACCGCCCGGGCACGTCCGATGCACGCCGCGCGAGCGCCGGCTCCACGGCCGACGGATCGAGGCCGGGTGCCACCAGCGCCCCCGCGGCCGCCCCTGCTCCTGCCTCCGGCGCCGCTGCGGCCGACGGGCGCGGCCCGTCCCGTCGGCCGCGCCGCCTGACCGGATCGCTGCTGGTGCGGCGGCTGCTCGCCCATGCCGCCACCTATCTGGTGCTCGCCGTCGCCGCGGTGCTGACGATCGGGCCATTCCTGTTCTCGGTGATGACGGCGTTCACCTCCACGCGGCAGTTCGCGCAGGAGGGCCCGCTGTCGATCCCGGCACCGCCGGTGCTGGAAAACCTCCTGGGGCTGTTCACGCCCTCCGCCGGACAGGACGGCTTCGTGACCCCGGTGGTGGTCACCGTGCAGATGGTCGCGGTGATCCTGGTGGGCCAGATGGTGTTCTCGGTGCTGGCCGCCTATGCCTTCGCCCAGCTCCGCTTCCCGGGCCGCGACCTGCTGTTCTGGGTGTACGTGGCGACGCTGATGGTGCCGCAGGTGGTCGTGGTGGTGCCGCTGTACCTGATGATGAGCGAGGTGGGGCTGCGCAACACCTTCTGGGCGCTGGTGCTGCCCTTCGTGCTCGGCTCCCCCTACGCGATCTTCCTGCTGCGCGAGAACTTCCGCGGCGTGCCCGGCGAGCTGATGGACGCGATGCGGATCGACGGCGCGGGCACCCTGCGCCTGCTGTGGCACCTGGTGGTGCCGCTGAACCGCCCGATCATCGTCACGCTGGTGCTGATCACTGTGGTCACGCACTGGAACAACTTCATGTGGCCGATGGTCATCACCTCCGGTCCCCAGTGGCGCGTGATCACGGTGGCGACCTCCGCCCTGCAATCCCAGTACAACAACAACTGGACGCTGGTGATGGCGGGCACGACCCTGGCCATGCTGCCGCTGGTGATCCTGATGATCATGTTCCAGAAGCAGATCACCCGCTCCGTCGGCGACGCGACGCTGCGCTGAAGCCGGCCCGGCCGGCCCGGCCGGCCCGGCGGGCCCGGGGCAGCTCGAGCCGGGGCAGCTCGAGCCGGGCCGGCTCGAGCCGGGCCGGCCCGCGCCGGGCCACCGCGCGATCGTGCGCTCAGGACCTATCCGACGCACCAGCATCGATCCTCCGGGCACGATCGGCGCAGGACCCGCTCACCGAAGGAGGCCCTCGGCTGGGGAGGGCCCTGCCGCTTGGTGGGCAGGGTCCCGGGCTCGGCCGACGAGCTTCCCCGCGCACCTGCAGCGAGCGCGCTCGTGCTCGGGCCTGCGCGGGTGTCACATGGCGACTTCCGAGCCCCCATCACCTGCCCGGGTGATTGATAATGGGATCACACGTCCTCCTGGAAGGGGCATTCATGCTCAAGCGCCGTACTCTCCTGTCGTCCTTCGCCGCCGCTGGTCTGCTCGGCACCGCCGCGGCCTGCTCCCCCTCCAGCGACGGAGGTGACGGCGGCTCGGGCGGCACCGGTGGCAGCGACGCCGGCGGCAGCACCGGCGGGGACAAGGGCACGCTGACCTTCCGGCTCTGGGACCAGAACGCCGTGGCCGCCTACGAGGAGTCGCTCGCCGCGTTCACCGAGGCCAGCGGCTGGAACGTGACCATCGACGTGGTGCCGTGGGGTGACTACTGGACCCGCCTGCCGCTGGATGTGGCCAGCGGCGATGCGGCGGATGTGTACTGGATGAACTCCGCGAACTACATCCAGTACAAGGACTCCGGCGCGCTGCTGGACATCAACGAGGTGATCCCCGACGGCGCCGCCCAGTGGGAGCAGTCCATCGTGGACCTCTACACCCGCGACGGCGGCCTCTGGGGCGTCCCCCAGATCTGGGACTCGATCGCCCTGTTCTACAACAAGGCCCTGGTCGAGGAGGCGGGCGTGGACCCGTCGGCCCTCGCCTTCGACCCCACCGCGGAGACCGATTCGCTGCGCGATGCCGGCACCGCGCTCACCGTCGACGGCGCCGGCAAGCACCCCGGTGAGGACGGCTTCGACGTCGACTCCCGCGAGCAGTTCGGCTTCAACTCGCAGGCCGACCGGCAGGCGATCATCGGCCCGATGCTGGCCGCCAACGGCGCGACCTGGCAGGAGGATGACCAGTACACCTTCGCCTCCCCCGAGGGTATCGAGGCATTCCAGTACATGGCCGACCTCATCAACGTCGAGAACATCGCCCCCAGCGCCGCCGACACCAACGAGAACGGCGACTTCACCCGCGACCTGTTCACCCAGGGCAAGCTCGGCCTGTTCCAGTCCGGCCCCTACAATCTGCTGCCGGTCGCCGACGGTGTGGCCGACTCCTTCGAGTGGGCGCTGGCGGCACCGGTGGCCGGTCCCGAGGGCCCGAAGTCCCTGGTCCACGGCGTGGTCGCCGTCGGCAACGCGCAGGCCGACGAGGCCCAGCAGGCCGGCATCACCGAGCTGCTGACCTGGCTGGGGTCCGAGGACGGCCAGCTGCCCCTGGCCGAGAAGGGCGTCTCCTTCCCTGGGCACGTGGATGCGCAGGAGGCGTTCATCGCGTTCTGGGACGAGAAGGGCGTGGACGTCAGCGTCTTCGTCGAGGCCGCGAAGAACGCCGCGGAGGCTGACACCGGTGCCCGCGCGAACGCCGGTCTCACCGCGGCGATCCCGATCTTCCAGGAGGTCTTCATCGGTCGCCTCACCGCCGAGGAGGGCATCCCGCAGGCGCAGGAGGAGGGCAACGCCGCCATGGCCGAGTGAGCCGCGGTGGGGGCGTCCCTGCCCCGCCCCGCCTCCACCACATCCCCACCATT
>JAKDUN010000363.1 GCA_030457675.1 Brachybacterium sp.
GTGCCGGCGAAGGTGCGCAAGGAGCTGGACGAGGACGGCCTCGAGGCGCTGCGGGAGAACGCCCGCGTCTACGTGGACCTCGCCTCGAAGCACCGGGCGGCGACGGCGGGCTGAGGGTGACGGCCCGCCCGGCCCCGCTCGCCTCACCGGACCCGCGGACCCCGGTGGCCGCGGTGACCCGGTGACGGGGGCGATTTCTGCGCTCCACACGACCGATGCCCGCGCCTACATGAGTCGCAGGCGGCGCAGAAGTCGGACTCGCGACCGTCTCGCTCGGTGGAGATCACCTCTCCATCGGAGGCCGCATACCTCTGGTGCTAGCATTGACGCACCTTGACATCGGTGGGCACCCCGCACCGACAGGAGGACTCGATGAGCACTGTCACTCCGCAGCCAGCACAGCCTGCACATGCATGGCGCGAACAGGTCCTGGCCGGTTTCAGACGCGAGCTCGACTCAATGATCGAACAGCACGAGATCACGGAGTTCACCGAGCAGACCGCCACCGAAGCCGTCAGTGCGAGCTCCGAACGTCTCCGCGAGATCGCCAGGAATCGGGACCGGTTCGGCACCTTCTTCACCTCCCAGAAGGTCGGGGAGAAGCTCGGCGGGATCAGCCGCCAAGCCGTCTCAGCGCGCGTGCAGAAGTCCACGCTCCTCAGGGTGACCACGAGCGATGATGTCTCGGCCTTTCCGTCCTTCCAGATCCGTGCAGGCGACGTTCCCGGACCGATGAAGAAGCTCTTCCAGACCCTGTTACCAGCGGCACCGGACCCTTGGGGGGTCCTGTACTGGATGACCAGCCCCCTGGAGGAGTTCGGCGGGCGCACCGCCGTGGAGGTCGTCGATGACGGCGACTGGAGGGAGGTCAAGCTGCTGAAGGGAATGGCGCAGGACGACGCCTCCGGTTGGGCTGCCGGATGACCCCGAACCCTGATCCGCGCTGGCTCAGCACTGTCGGGCCGCCCCCGCCCGGCTCCGTGCTCGCGACCTTTCCCAGACTGGCGTGGCGTCCGTCCCGTGACTGTTGGCGGACCCATGACCATCGCGGCCCCTGGTTCTTCTCATCGTTTCCGGGCCGGTTCAACCTGTTCGCTCAGAGAGGCACCTTGAACACCGCCTCCGATGAGAAGACGGCTGTGCGGGAGTTCCTCGGGACTGCTCTGTGCGGGCAATCGGACATTCCAGCGTCGTATGTCGACGGGCGGACGGTGTCGAAACTGAGCATCCCCGCCCACGAGCTGGCTGACATCACCGCGGACAGCGCCACCTCCGCAGGGGTTGTCGTGGGCGATTTCTCGGGCCCATGTCCTCAGGGCTATGCGGCCTTCCGCCTCTGGGCCGAGGCGTTCGCCGACGCAGGCTTCGAGGGCATCTTCTCCCGCTCACGATTCGGAACAGGGCTCTCCGCCGCCTGCATCTACTTCTTCGGGCCCGCCGGCGCACACGCGGTCGGAACCATCGAACGTGCACTCCCCCTCGCGGATGTCCTCGCCCAGATCGGCGCCCATCACGTCGTGCAGCCGAAGGATTCCGGGAGTCTGTCGTTCGAGACGTGAGCCGGCCCCCTGCCAGCCACTTCCAGGCGCTCGGGTCAGGACTGATCTCAGTCCCGCACGGTCCCGCACGCCGGGCTCTGCAACCGAGCGCCCACCCCGCGTATCCTGCATGGATGGATCTCTCTCCTGCACTCGTCGCGGCCCTGCCGAAGGTGGCTCTCCACGATCACCTCGATGGCGGACTGCGCGCCGCCACTGTGCTCGAGCTGAGCCGTGAGCTCGGCCTGCCCGTCCCGGGCGTGGACGAGGCCGGTCCGGCTGCGACCGGAGAGGCTGTTCCCGGAGCCGGCAGCGACGTCGACGCCGTCGCGAACTGGTTCCACGCCGCCGCCGACTCCGGCTCGCTGCCCGAGTACCTCTCCACCTTCGAGCACACGGTCGCGCTCATGCAGACCGCCCCGCAGCTGCGGCGCATCGCCCGCGAGTTCGTCGAGGACATGGCCGCCGACGGGGTGGTCTACGCCGAGACCCGCTGGGCCCCGCACCAGCACACCGCCGGCGGGCTCACCCTGGACGAGGCCGTGCAGGCCGTCCAGGACGGGCTCGACGAGGGCGTCGCCGCGGCCGCGCAGTCCGGACGGCGCATCGTGGTGGGCCAGCTGCTGTGCTTCCTGCGCCACCTCGAGCCTTCTGACGATCTGGTGGACATCGCCATCGCCCGCCGCGGCACCGGCGTGCTGGGCCTGGATCTCGCCGGCCCCGAGGCCGGGTTCCCCGCCTCCTGGTTCCGTGCCCAGTTCGAGCGCGCCCGCGAGCACGGGGTGCGGGTGACGATCCACGCCGGGGAGGCCGAGGGCCCCTCCTCCATCGCCGACGCCCTGGACTGCGGCGCCGAGCGGATCGGGCACGGCGTGCGGCTCCTGGAGGACATCGACCAGGATGCCGCAGCCGCCGATGGGACCGTGCCGGAGGACCTGCCCGCAACCGGTGGACGAGCCACCTTCCCGGGATTCGGCCACATCGCCGCGCGCGTGCACGCCGAGCAGATCTGCCTGGAGATGTGCCCCAGCTCGAACCTGCAGACCGGCGGCGCCGCCGACTTCGCGTCACACCCCGTCGGCCCCTTGCACCGCCTGGGCTTCGCGATCGCCCTCAGCAGCGACAACCGCCTGATGAGCCGCACCCGCACCTCCCGGGAGATGCTGCTGGTCGCGCAGACCTTCGACTGGAGCCTGACGGGCCTCGAGCAGGTCGTGCTGACCGGGCTCGAGGCGGGCTTCGCACCGGCCGACGTGCGCCAGGCGCTGCGGGACGAGGTGGTGCTGCCGGCCTTCCGTGCGGTGCGCGAGGCGGATCAGCACCTGGACGAGCATCCGGACCGGGCCACCGGCCCGGACCCGGAGGAGAAGCTGGAGATCTGACCGCGTCACGGCCCGGACCGAGGCCCCGGCCCCTGACCGGCACGGCCCGACCCAGACCCAGACCCAGACCCTGACCAGCACGGTCGAGACCTGATCAGCACGGTCGGGCCCTGACGCGCCCGACCCGTCGGCCAGACCGCGCG
>JAKDUN010000028.1 GCA_030457675.1 Brachybacterium sp.
AGCGGAAGCGGAAGGGGCCGGCGGCGGAGAGGTCGCCGAGTGGGATCTGGCCGTCAGCCGCTCGTGCAGACCGGGCGCCAGTCCTGCGAGGGACTCGGGACCGTCCAGGGGCACCTCCGGCAGCGCATCGCTAGCCTCGATCTGGTCGGGGACCGTGAAGGGCGTGCCGTCAGCGGCGCACACCCATGCCGCCGGCGGGGCTGTGGGTGACGGGATGTGATCCCGGGCCTGCGCTGCGGTGGGACGCGCCGCGGGATCGGCCACGAGCATCCGCTGCAGCAGCTCCTCGAGAGGCCGAGCGGCCGGATCGCCGCTGCCCGCGAGGACCTGGTGCAGCCGTGCCGGCAGCTCCGAGGGCTCGAGCCGCTCCCGCGGCGGCAGCGGTGACAGCGCCTCGAGTGCGCAGGCCGCGGCCGCCCACACGTCCTGGGCGGCCGAGGTGCCCAGCCCCTCGAGGGTCTCCGGTGCCATGAAGCCGGGGGTGCCGTGGGCGAATCCGGTCTCGGTCAGGCGCACATCGGCCTCGTGCAGCGCGATGCCGAAATCGGCCAGCAGCAGGTGCGGGGCACCATCGCCGGTGGCGTCCAGCAGCAGGTTCGCGGGCTTGAGGTCGCGATGGACCCAATGCGCCTCGTGCATCGCGGCGAGCGCGTCCAGCAGCTGTCGCAGCAGCTGGGCGACCAGCGACGGGGACAGCGCACCGTGCTCCGCGAGCGCGCCGGCGAGGGTGCCGCCGTGCACCAGCGGCATCACCAGCACGATCGTGTCGTCCTCCGCGACCCAGGTGTAGGGAGGCAGCAGGTGCGGGTGCTGGCCCAGGCCCTGGGCCGAGCCGACCGTCTGCTCGCGTACGAAGCGCAGCACCTCGGCGCCGTCGCGCTGGCGCATCACCTTGGCCGCGCAGACCGCCCCGTACCGTCGGTCGATCGCACGCCACAGGGAGCCCGAGGCGCCCCGGGCGAGGGGGTGGAGCAGCTCGATACGGCCAGCGATGACATCGGACATGATGGACGTCATGCTAGGGCACGGCCATGCTCCGGGCGGTCTGCGGTCTGCGGTCTGCGGTCTGCGGTCTGCGGTCCTCGGATCTGACACCCTGTTCTCTGAACCGTCCCGACGCCGTTCCCGACCCCAGGAGTGCGAATGACCCGCCCAGCGCGAGACAGTGGAGCGCTCGTCCCTGCCCCCGGGACGCTCGCGGTCTCACTGGCCTCCGTGCTGGTGCTCGCTCTGGCACTGACGATGGGAGGAACACTGCCCGCGGCGCAGGCGGACCCGACCGAGGAGGCCGCGGCGGTGCCCGCCCATGCGTACCAGGCAGCCGGACCGGAGGTCTCCGGCGCCGTCTCCCAGGCCCAGGCGCCCGTGCTGCTGCCCGGGATCCACCTGGACACCTTCGCACTCGGCGGGCAGAGCACGGACGAGAAGGTGGGCACCGAGAAGTACTACCGCATCGCGGTCAGCAGCGGGCAGCGGGTGCATGCCTCGGCGACCGTCGCCGCACCGCCGTACGCCGACGGCATCCCCGAGACCGCGGACGAGCTGTCCATGGCCGTCACCTTCCTCACCGCCGGGGGCGAGACCTGCGAGGACGTCGGCGACGACGGGATCGGTGAGTGGCGCACCGGAGACGGCCCCGTCACCTCGAGCGCCGTCTCGGGAGCGGTGGGCTGGGACGACTGCCCCGGCGACGAGCTGTTCCTGCGGATCACCCGGACGGGGACGCGCGCGGGGGACAGCCCGCTGCCGGTCGAGATCCAGGTCGCGATCGAGCCCGCGGGCGTGGGCGGCGGCGCCCCGGCCGTCACCGAGGAGATCGAGGACTCCGGCGCCGGACCGGTGCCGCCCGCCCAGGACGAGCCCTTCGAGGCGGGACGGTCCTTCGCGACGGCGCCCGAGGTGGAGCCGGGCTCCTATGTCATGGAGCTGGTCCCCGGCGAGGTGAGCCTGGTGCGCATCGAGGTGGGGGAGGGCCAGCGGCTGCGCTGGCGGGTCGAGGAGACCTCCCAGCCCGAAGGCGCCGGGGAGCTCTCGCTGCGAGCCTTCAATGCAGTGCGCGAACAGGTGACCGTCCGCGGCGGCAGCTGGCTGATGTCCCCCGACGACCGGATCAACGGCGGAGGCATGACCACCCCGGTCGACCGCGGCAACCGCAGCTCCGAGCTCTCCTCGGTCGCTTCGGCCTGGCTGCCGGGCACCCACTACGTCGCGCTGCAGCGCCTGCAGCGCCCGGCCGACGCGGAACCGGCCGGGGACGTGCCGGTCACCGTCGTGCTCACGCTCGAGGTCGAGGGGGAGGTGGCCGAGGACGCCCCCGAGGGCACGGTGCTCGAGCTCGGGGAGACCACCGTGACCCGTGGCCCGCTGTCCTCGCTGGGGATCGACGCCTCCTGGGGCCGGCTGGCGAGGTTCGGCGGCGCCGGGCTGCTGATCCTGCTCGGCCTGCTCACCGCCATCGCCGGCATGCTGGTGCTCCGCATGCGCCGACGCTGAGTACCTGGACCTACCCGGACCACGCCTCCCAGAGGCGCGCGTAGTCGCCGCCGCGGGCGACCAGCTCCTCGTGCGTGCCCTCCTCGACCACGGCTCCGTCGGCCATCACCAGGATCCGGTCGGCGATCCGCGCCTGCGAGAGGCGGTGGGCGACGATGATCGTGGTGCGGCCCCGGGCCACCTCGAGCGCGGCGCGCTCGAGCACCCGAGCCCCGGAGGACCCCTCGTCGGCCGTGGCCTCGTCGAGGATCAGCACTGCCGGGTCCCGCAGGGTGATCCGGGCCAGGGCCAGCTGCTGGGACTGCTCGGCGGTGAGGCGCTCGCCCTTCTCCCCGACCTCCGTGCCCAGTCCGTGGGGGAGCCGGTCCACCCAGGCCAGCGCATCGACCCGGTCCAGAGCTCGGCGCAGCTCCTCGTCCTCCGCGCCGGGGGCGGCCAGCTGCAGGTCCTCCCGCAAGGTGCCGCGGAAGACGTGCACGTCCTGGCTGACGATCGCGGCGTGCGAGCGCACCGCCTCCAGATCGGCGCGGCGGAGATCGGTGCCGCCGTGCAGCACCCGGCCGTGGCGCGGGACGAGGGTGCCGGCCAGGATCGCGGCGAGGGTCGACTTGCCCGCGCCCGAGGCGCCCACCAGCGACACCACCTCGCCCGCGGCGATGTCGAGGTCGATCGGTCGCAGCACGATCCGTTCGGCGCCGTCCGCATCCTCCCCATAGGCGTGGGAGACCTGCTCGAGCCGGATCGAGGCGTCGGCGGGACGCTCGGCGCCGGGGGAGGCAGCAGGGTCGATAGAGGTGATCACCCCGACCATCCTCGCCAGGCTCGCCAGCGCCGACTGCACCTCGTCGAGGTTGAAGATCACGGCCATCATCGGCCAGAACAGGGTGACCAGGTAGACCGCGGCCGCGGTGATCAGACCGATCGGGGCGCCGCCGACCTGCACCATCACGAAGCCGAACAGCAGCACCATCGCCAACGCCAGGTTCTCGGGCACGTTCAGGCCCATCACCAGGCGACTGACCAGGAACATCACCCGCATGTTCAGCAGCGAGGCGGTCTCCGAGAGCACTGCGACGTGCCGGGTCTCGCGCCGCTCGATGCCGTAGGCGTGCACGGTGGGGATGCCGTGGATCGCCGAGAGCAGCCCCTGGGCGCGGGCACCCATCGCGATCCGCTCCCGCCGGTAGATGGGACCGGTGCGACGCAGGTACCAGACCGCCGCGAGCACGTACATCGGCACGATGATCACCACCATCAGCAGCAGCCACGGGGACAGCGCCGCCATACCGACCAGAGTGATCAGCACCAGGAAGCCCAGCTGGATCAGGTTCGGGACCAGGTTGTTCACCGCGCGGGCGGCGACGTCCACATCATCGGCGACACGGGAGAGGGCATCGCCGATGCCGGTGGTCTCCATGGTCTGCGCCGGCAGATCCAGCGCCCGGTCGATGACGTCCTCACGCATCCCGGCCAGGATGCGCTGACCGAGCGCCGAGATCATCCACCAGCCCAGCGCCATCAGCACCGCCTGGATCACGCCGACGGCCAGGATCTGCCCGCCGAGCGTCCAGACCCGGTCCGTCGGCCCGCCGGCGGCGACCACGTCCACAGCCGAGCCGATCAGACGGGGCAGGATCGCCGCGGCGACCGCGCCGCCGATCGTGATCACCAGGGTGAGCAGAGTGGAGACCCAGTGCTCCCGCAGTCGGGCCGCCATGAAACGCAAGGAGGTGCGGGCGTCCGCGATCGGCAGCAGCTGCGCATGCTCGGCCAGCTGGCGGCGGGCGGTCTCGTCATCGCCGAGCACCTCCTCCAGCGGCCGTCTCCAGTCGAGCTCGCTCATCGCCGCACCACCTCTCGGTACTCCTCGTGCCCCATCAGGTCCTGGTGGGCGCCCTCGGCGACGACCGTGCCGTCACGCATGAACACCACCCTGTCGGCCTCCTGCAGCAGGGCTGGTGCCCGGGTCACCAGCAGCGTCGCCCGGTCGGTGCGGCGCCGTGCGGCGATCAGCGCCTCGGCGATGTTCTGCTCGGTGACCGCGTCCACGGCGGTGGTGGGGTCATGCAGCACCAGCACGGGGGCGTCCGCGGCCACCGCCCGGGCCAGGGCGATGCGCTGACGCTGCCCGCCCGAGAGGTTCGCGCCGCGATCCAGGATGCGGCTGTCGTAGCCCTCGGGCAGGATGCGCAGCAGGTCCTCGGCGCCGGCGGCGTGCAGCGCATCGGTGGCCCAGGCATCGTCCTCGATCACGGTGCCCGCGGGGGCGCGGGTCGCCAGCTGCTCGCGCAGGGTGCCGTCGAAGAGGTCCACGACGTGGGGCTCGACCAGCAGGTCGGAGCGCAGGCCGAGGCGGTCCGCGGGCGTGAGCGGCTGGTCGCCGATGCGCGCCCCGGTCTCGCTGCGACCGTTCGTCGCCTCGATGACGGCCTCCGCGTCCTGCGCGTCGGCGCAGGCGAGGGCCACGATCTCGCCGTCGGCGACAGAGAGCAGGGGAAGGTGCAGGCCGCCCGCGGCGCCGCGCCGGCCCTGCCGGGCAGCGGTCTCGCCGCGCTCGTCACGCTGGGTGGTCAGCACATCCAGGCCCAGCTCCGGGTCATCGACGGTGCGTCCGAGGTCGGTGTAGAGGTCGCGCACGCGGCGCGCCGAGGTGGACATCCCCGCCCACCAGACCGGGGCACCGGAGAGGCCCTGCAGCATGCCCATCACGTAGCGGGCCACACCCACCACCGCGATCAGCACGCCGAGGGAGAGTGAGCCGTCCAGGGTGCGCAGCGCGGCGAGCACCACCACGACCGCGAGCATGCCCCCGGTGACCAGGGTGGTCAGCCCCGAGGAGATCCCCGAGTAGCGGGCGTTGACCAGCGCGGCCTGCAGCGCGGCGCGCGAGCGCCGACGGTAGGTGGCCCGGGCCCGGCTCTGCACGCCGAGGCCCTGCAGCACCCGCAGTCCGTGGACCAGGTCCGTCGCGGTGGCGGCGGCCTCCGCGGCCTGCGACTGCTGATCGTCGTAGCGGGCCGACAGCGTCGGGGTGATCACCCGGATCACCACCACCATCACCGCGATCCCCAGCAGCATCGCCAGCCCCAGCCACAGGTCCATCGCGGCCAGGTAGCCGGCAGCGGCCAGCACCGTCAGCAGCGAGGGCACCACCCAGGGGAGCATGTCCATCAGGTCGGAGGCCTTGTCGGCGTCGGAGGTGGCGATCGAGAGCACCTCCCCGGCCGGGCGCCGCACCGGCCGTGAGCGCGGATCGAGCACCGCGCCCGTCAGGCCCACGCGCAGGCGGTGACGCTCGTACATCACCGCCTTCTGCGTCTGGACGAAGATCCAGGCCCACATCACCACGCCCACCAGGCGCAGCAGGATCAGCCCCAGCGCGCCCAGCACCGTCAGCCGCAGATCACCGGCCATCACGCCGTGATCGATCACCAGACCCAGCACGATCGGGGTCAGCAGCTCGACCCCTTCGGAGAGGGTCGCCACCGGCAGCATCACGGCGAGCATCCGGCGGTGGCGTCGGACGATCGAGGCCATCACCCCGGGCGCGGAGGCGCGCGGCGGGGCGGGCGCCGTGACGGCGGTGGAGCGAGAATCGAGCACCTGATGATCCAACCCGTCCCACCAGCGCAGTGCAATGTTTTTTGTGTCCCGACGGTGTGGGCCCGGTCACCTCGCAGACGGCGGCCCGCCCAGCGGCGGCCAGTGACAGAATGGCCGCATCACCCCCGAGCCGAGGAGTCTCCTTGTCTGTGCGCACTGTCGAACTGTTCGTCGATCCGGTCTGCCCTTACGCCTGGATGACCAGCCGCTGGCTGCTGCATGCCGCGGAGGTCCGCGACATCGCCCCGAAGTTCTCGGTGATGTCCCTGTCCGTCCTCAACGAGGGCGCCGAGCTCGATGCGGACTACCGGGCCATGCTCGATGACTCCTGGGGCCCGGCGCGCCTCGCGATCGAGATCGATCGCGCCGAGGGCAATGAGGCGTTCGCCCGCTGGTACACCGCCTGGGGCACGCACTATCACCTCGGCGGGGAGCACCATGATCGCCGGGGCGTGGCCGTGGCCGCGCTCGCCGATGCGGGCCTGCCCGCATCCCTGATCGAGGCCTACGATCCCGTCAGCGGCGATGACACCGACGTGGCGCTGCGCGCTTCCCACGAGAAGGGGATCTCGCAGGTCGGCAACGATGTGGGCACCCCGGTGATCTCCTTCGGCGAGGGCACGGCGTACTTCGGTCCGGTCGTCTCCCCGGCCCCCAAGGGAGAGGACGCCGGGAAGCTGCTCGATGCGCTCTCGACCATGGCCTCGCTCAACGGCTTCTTCGAGCTCAAGCGTGCCCGCACCGGCGGCACCGACTTCAGCTGATCACCCCCTCGATCACCTCCAGCGTCTCCCGCTGACCCACTGCGAGCGTTCCTGCACCACCGAGAGAGAGACCCCCTGACATGCGCGTGCACATCGGCACCGACCACGCCGGCTTCGAGCTGAAGAACCGCCTGGTGGCGGTGCTGCAGCAGAAGGGGCACGAGGTCACCGATCACGGCGCCCACGAGTACGACGCCGTGGACGACTACCCGCCGTTCTGCACGGACGTGGGCCAGGCCGTGGTCGCGGACCCGGCGTCCCTCGGCGTCGTGATCGGCGGTTCCGGCAACGGCGAGCAGATCGCGGCGAACAAGGTCGAAGGGGTTCGTGCGGCGCTGGTGTGGAATGAGGACACGGCCCGCCTGGCCCGTCAGCACAACGACGCCAACGTCATCTCCGTCGGCGCGCGCCAGCACTCCGAGGACGAGCTCGAGGCACTGATCGACCTGTTCCTCGCCGAGCCCTTCACGGGCGAGGAGCGCCATCAGCGCCGGATCGACCTCGTCGGCCTCTACGAGCGCACCGGCGGGTACACGGAGTCCGCTGCCTCCACTGCGACCTCGACCGACTGATGCCGGAGGGGCATACCGTCCACCGGCTGGCCGCCGCCTTCGAGCGTGCCTTCGGTGGGCAGCAGGTGCGCACCTCGAGCCCGCAGGGACGGTTCTCGGAGGCGGCGCAGCTCGATGGAAGGGTGCTGCTGGGCGCCGAGGCGGTCGGCAAGCACCTGTTCCTGCCCTTCGCACCCTCGGCGGATGTGGATCGCGAGGCGCCCGTGGTGCGCCACGTGCACATCCACCTGGGCCTGTACGGCTCCTGGACCTTCGCCGGCGATCCCGGCTTCGCCGACGCACATGCGATCGGCGCGCCGCGACTGCGCATGGGCGAGCAGGAGGAAGAGCTCGATGACGGAGGCACCGCCGAGTGGCGCCGCATCGTGCCGAGGCCGACGGTGCGGCTGCGGATCGCCGGAGCGTGCGGCCTCGCGGACCTCACCGGTCCCACCGCCTGCGAGATCCTCGACGCCGACGGACGGCAGACCGTGCTGGACCGGCTGGGCCCGGATCCGCTGCGCCCCGATCCGGACGGCCGGGGGCGCCGCCGCTTCGTCGAGGCCGTGCGCCGTTCCCGCACCTCCATCGGCGCGCTGCTGATGAACCAGAAGATCGTCGCCGGGATCGGCAACATCTACCGCGCCGAACTGCTGTTCCGGGCCCGCCTGGATCCCTTCGTGCCGGGGAGGGACCTCAGCACCGGGTTGCTCGATCAGATGTGGGAGGACCTGGTCGCGCTGATGACCTACGGCGCCCGCACCGGGCGGATCGTCACCACGCAGCCCGGGCACCGGGAGATCGAGGCGCGGATCATCGAGCGCTCCCGCGGCACCCGGCAGAACGGGGACGAGGACCCGGACGTGGTGCCCCGCGAGGAGTCCTTCTACGTCTACCACCGCCAGACCCTGCCCTGCCGGCTGTGCGGCACCGCCGTGCGCTCGGCGGACCTCTCCGCACGGACGGTCTTCTGGTGCCCGCGCTGCCAGAGCGCGCGCAGCCGTCGTGCGAGCTGGACGAGGGAGCATCCTGCCGCTCCCTGGGCGCTGGTCCCCGACGTGGACGGAGAGGCCGCGTGAGCGCCCCGGCGCTCCCGCCGACTCCACCCACCACCGCCGAGGGCCTGCTCCCCGTGGGCGAGGGCCACGAGATCTTCTGGGAGGAGTCCGGCACCGCCGACGGCGTGCCCACCCTCTACCTGCACGGCGGGCCCGGAGGGCGGCTCACCCCCGGCTACCGGCGACAGTCCCCGGCGGGCCGCGCCCGGATCATCGGCCTGTCCCAGCGCGGCGCCGGCCGTTCCGCGCCCGGGGCGGGCGCGCCCGGACCGGTGGACCTGAGCACGAACACCACCGCGCACCTGGTCGCCGATCTCGAACGGCTGCGGGAGCACCTGGGGATCGAGGCCTGGGTCGTGCAGGGGGTCTCCTGGGGCAGCACGCTCGCGCTCGCCTACGCGCAGGCGCATCCCGAGCGGGTGCTCGGCGTGGTGCTGTTCGCGGTCACCTCCACCTCCCGCCGCGAGGTCGACTGGATCACCGAGGGCGTCGGCGCGCTGTATCCCGAGGCCTGGGACGCGTTCGCCGCCTTCGCCGAGGGCCAGGGCGGCTTCGATCGTCATGACCGCTCCCCGCAGCGGCTGCGCCTGGTCGAGGCCTACCGGCGGATGCTCACGGGGAAGGATCTGCCCCTCGTCGACGCCGCCGCCCGCGCCTGGATGACCTGGGAGGACGCGCACATCGGGATCGGGGGCGGCGGCCCCGCGCCGCCGCATGCCGGCGCCGCGGGTCAGCCCGTGACCGCGCACGAGCGCGGCCTCGCCCGGCTGGTGACCCACTACTGGGCCCATGACGGCTTCGTCGCGAACTGGGCGGCGGAGTGGGGCGCCGCACCCGGTGCGGGGCTGCTCGGCGGGATGCCCCGGCTCGTCGGGATCCCCGGCGTGCTGATCCACGGTCGCCGCGACGTCTCCGGCCCGGCCCTGACCGCCTGGGAGCTGCATCGGGCCTGGCCCGGCAGCGAGCTGGTGATCCTCGAGGAGGAGGGGCACGGCGGGCCGCTCATGGCCGCCGCCTGGGGCGAGGCGATGGGCCGCCTCGTCGGCTGAGGCGGCTCAGCGGCTCACCGGCTGAGCATCTCAGCGACTGAGCTCCGAGCTCTCCACGCCGATGTCCTCGCTCCAGATCTCCGGCCGTTCCGCGATCATCCGCTCCATCAGCGCCAGGCAGCGTGCATCGTCCAGGACGTCCACGGCGACGCCGCGCCCGCGCAGCAAGGCCTCGGACCTCTCGAAGCTGCGGTTCTCGCCGACGACGACGCGGGGGATCCCGTACAGCAGCGCCGTGCCGGCGCACATCAGGCACGGCGAGAGGGTCGTGTACAGGACGCTTCCGCGGTAGACGCTCGCGGGGAGCCGACCGGCGCGCTCGATGGTGTCGGTCTCGGCGTGCAGGATCGCGGACTCCTGCTGCACCCGCTGATTGTGCCCGGCCGCGAGGACCCTGCCCTCGTGGACCAGGACCGCACCGATCGGCACCCCGCCCTCGTCCCAGCTGGTGCTCGCCTGCTCGATCGCGAGATCGAGGAAGCGCTGATCGTCCCCGGGGGTGGGTGTCCAGGTCATGACGGTCCTCTCGACGGTGGGATGGCCCTCCCGCAGGATACGGCGAAGGTCGCCGTGCCGTACCGTGACCGCATGAACGACACGGACGCTGCCCTCGCTCCGGCTCCCGAGCACGTGAGGAGCGATGGCGCGGTGCTCCGTCGAGCACTCCTCGCCGAGATCGACCCGCGCACCCTGTACCTGCTGGTGACCCTGCGTCAGGATGTCTTCGCCATGGAGCAGGGAGCGACCGATGCGGATCTCGATGGCCGGGACCTCGAGTCCACGACCACGCTGATGTGGATCGAGGTGCCGAGTCCTGCTGCGACGTCCTGCGGGCTCGAGCGCGAGCCGGTCGCGCACCTGCGGATCCTGCCGGGGGAGGACCGGGCCGCGGGGATCCTGCGGATCGGGCGGGTGGCCGTGCGCGCCGATCACCGCCGCGGCGGCCTCGGGCGCCGTCTGATGAGAGCCGCGCTCGAGCACATCGAGGAGAAGGCCCCGGCGACCGAGGTGCACATCGACGCCCAGGCCTACCTCGAGCAGTGGTATGCCTCGATGGGTTTCGAGACCGTCAGCGAGATGTTCATGGAGGCCGGCATCGAGCACGTCGCGATGGTGCGGAGGCCTGCCCGGGCTTGAGCTCGACTAGGCCCGGCGCGCCTCGATCAGAGTGACGATCTCGGCGCGCTCGAAGTACCTCGCGGTCTCCAGAGCGCTGGGGGTGCCCAGGTCCGGATCGGCGCCCGCCTCCAGGAGCACCTCGGCGACGTCGGTGAAACCCTTGAAGGCGACACCGGCCAGCGGTGACTGGCCGCGGTCGTTGGTGAGGTCCACATCGGAGCCGCGGGCGGCCAGATCGCGCACCAGCTCGGCGTGCCCGTGATACGCCGCGAGCATCAGCGGGGAGTTCCCGGCCGCATCGCGGAGGTTCACCGGAGCGCCCTGGTCGATCAGGGACAGCAGGGCGGTGCTGTCACCGGTGCGTGCCGCGTCGAGCAGCGAGTGGGCCAGCGCGATCACGGCCTCGTCGGTGGAGGGGTCGTTATCCGTCATGGGACGAGACTACTGGGGACGGCCGACGCCCCGCCCGCTCTCACCCCACCAGCATCTCGGCGAGCAGCGGCCATACCGCGAGCGCCAGCGCGATCGCCACTCCCAGCAGATCCGCGCGCCGCAGCGGGCTCGGCAGCGCCCAGGTGCGGGTCGTCGCGGTGGCGAAGCCTCGTGAATCCATCGCCAGCGCCTGCTGCTGAGCGCCACGCAGGGCGTCGACCAGGAGGGCCAGAGTGGCACCGGCCAGCATTCGGGGGGAAGAGCGGGAGCCCAGGCCGCGCAGCATCCGGGCATGCGTGATGATCTCCCACTGCCGGCCCAGGTGGCCGGCGCGGACGAGCCCGGCGACGGAGGCGGCGACCATGCGGGCGGGCATCCGCAGCCGGCCTCCGAGGGCATCGCCGAGCGCGGTGGGATCCACGCTCCCCAGGGCCAGCACCCCCGGTGCGACGAACACGGTGATCCGCGCCGCCTCCTTTCCCCCCAGCAGCCAGGCCTCACCGGAGAGTGGGGGCGCCTGGCCGAGCAGGGCGGTGGTCCAGGCCAGGCCTGCGGCCGAGAGCAGGATCGGGGTCAGACGCAGCAGGCCTGCGCGCAGGGACCGCACCGCCAGCGGGGCCAGCAGCACGATGGGCAGCAGCGCCAGCAGCCCGCCCTGCCAGCTCTGCACCGCGAAGGATCCGACCGCGGCGAGGATCCCGATCAGGCTCAGCACGAGCGGATTCAGGGCGTCGGCAGGGATCGCCCGGGAGCGGGGGACCGGGCCGATGGTGCGGTCGGGCCCGGTCCTGCACGGCCCGCCCTCCTCGGCCACCACCCCGCTCAGGCGGTGCTCGCGGTCGGCGTGCGCGATCAGCACGGGGTCGTGGGTGGCCGCCACCACGGCGCAGCCCCGCGCCCGGGCGGCGTCCAGCAGCTCGAGCACCGCCGCACGGCGCGCGGCGTCCAGGCCCACGGTGGGTTCGTCGAGCACCAGCAGGCGAGGCGTCTGGGCGAGGGCGGCGATGATCGCGAGGCGGCGCTGCTCCCCGCCGGAGAGGGTGTGGGGATGGGTCTGCGCGAGATCGCTCAGGCCAGCTCGCTCCAGGAGCTGCTCGGCGAGCTGCTCGTCACGGGCCCAGGGGGAGGCGAGCACCTCCTCGCGCACGGTGGCGGCCACGAAGGAATGCTCGGGGTTCTGCGGCACGAAGGCGAGCTGCTCCGCGGCAGGGCGCTCCACGCTCCCGGCGCTCGGGGAGGTCAGGCCGAGCAGGGTGCGCAGCAGGGTGGTCTTGCCGCTCCCGCTGGGACCGGTGATCACGCTCAGGCGGCCGCCGAGCAGCTCTATCTCCAGCTCCTCGAGCACGGGCCGTCCTCCCCGCTTCGCGTCGACGCCGCGCAGGGCCGCGATGACCTCACCGGTGCACTCCCTGGAGTCGGATCGCGGAGGTGCTGTGCGGTGGGGCGCGGCGGGGGAGTCGGGCAGTCCGGCTGCGATCTCGTGCGGGGGGCCGTCGGCCAGGATCCGAGCCTGGGCATCGAGCACGAGCAGGCGGTCCACGTGGTCCAGCCACGGCGTGATCCGGTGTTCGGCGACCACCAGGGTGCGGTCCGTGGCGGAGGCGAGGAGCGATTCGCGCACCGCGGCGGCGGTGTCCTCATCGAGCATCGACGTCGGCTCATCCAGCAGCAGTGCCGAGGGGTCCAGGGCGAGGGACCCCGCCAGGGCGAGGCGCTGCTGCTGCCCGCCGGAGGCGTCCAGCGGAGCGCGGTCGGAGTCGAGATCCACCAGGGCCGCATCGAGCGCGGCAGTGGTGCGGGCCTGGATCTCCTCGCGCGGCAGCGCGGCGTTCTCGGGGCCGAAGGCCGCCTCCCGGCCGACGGTCGCGGCGACCAGGGCATCCAGGGGGTTCTGCAGCAGCAGGCCCCGCTCGCCGGGACGGGCCGGGCCCGGGGCGCTGCCGCTCAGCTCGCCGGACTCCTCGTCCAGGAGCCCGGCCAGGGCCCGCAGCACGGTGGACTTCCCGCTGCCGCTGGCCCCGGCCAGCAGCACCCGCTGCCCGGTGGGGATCTCCAGGTCGAGGTCGAGGACGGTGGGCTCGGCACGGGAGTACGGATGCCAGGTGAGCCCCCGCAGGGACAGGTCCGTCACGTCCGGGCGGCGACCCGTGCCCGCTGGGCGCGCTCCCTGCCTGCCGGCATCGCGTCCAGTGCGCCGGTCGCGGCCAACGCGCGACCGGCCGCCCATCCCAGCACGCCGCACAGCAGCGCCCCGGAGATCACGAAGAAGCCGAGCATGAGGAAGGAGTAGGTCCAGCTCATCTCCTGGTAGTAGGCGAACTTCTCCCAGCCCCACTCCAGCAGCGCGGAGAGGATGCCGCCCAGCATGGCGACCGGCAGGGTGAAGTGCCGATAGCGGGTCAGCAGGAAGGCGAGCTCGACGCCGCCGCCCTGCATCAGGCCCGAGATCGCGGTGCCCCAGCCCCACTGGCTCCCCAGCAGCATCGACAGCACGGCGGCGATCATCTCGGCCAGCAGGGCGGCACCCGGCTTGCGCACGATGAGCGCCGCGAGCACCGCCGGCAGGAACCAGATCCCGGCCAGCAGCCCCTCGGCGGGCTTGAACGCCGCGGTGAGCGGTCCGATCAGGGTGTACAGCTGGCCGTAGCCCAGGAACGCGACGCCGAAGGCGGCCCCGATCAGGACGGTGACCAGCAGGTCCACGGTGCGGAAACGAGTCATCACTTCTCCTTCCCTCTGGAAGGGGCGCGGTGCACCGGCGGTGCTCCACGGATATCCCGACTCCCTACGCCGGTGTGAGCCGGATCAGGTTCGAGGGTCTGCGCACAAGCGCACTCTCAGCACTCTGCGGTGCTCCCCTGTCAGTGGATGACGAGAGATGAGTCTACCTGCTCAGCGCCGGGACCGGATCGCCTGGTCGACGGCGGCGGCGGTGGCGTGAGGGTCCTCCGGGGAGATGATGTAGTGCGTGGAGCCGCGGCCGATGATCTCGACCATCGGACCGGACCGGGTGGCCAGCATCCGGTAGGGCTGCTGGACCTCGTCGAGGGTGAAGATCTTCCGCGAGCCGACGGCGGTCAGCTCCTCGGGCCGCGGGGTCGTCGCCTTGCCGCGACGCCACCCGTAGCCGCCGAGGGTCACGCCCACCCGCGACGGCCCCAGCTCGCGCAGCTGCACGGTGCGGAAGTCCTCCAGCGGCCAGGGCTTGCGCGGCAGGAACCCGCCCAGGCTCACCGTCAGCCCGTGCTCGTCCACGATGAAGCGGGTCCGCTGCCCCATCCACGTCCACACCGCCAGACCCAGGAACAGCACGGCGACCAGCAGGACGCCGGGCAGGGAGGAGCGCTGTGCCATGAGCAGCGTGAGCACCGCCCCGGCGGCCAGCGTGATCGCGATGCGGGTCCAGCCGATGGAGGAGGGCCGGGTGCGGCCCACGTAGAACGGCGCCTCGGGCCTCACCAGATGCTCACCCGCTCCTCGGGGGCGCGGTACATGCCGTCGCCCTCGTGGACGTCGAAGGCCGTGTGGAACTCCTCGAGGTGGCCCGCGACCGTGTTGCAGCGGAACTCCATCGGGGCGTGGGGGTCCACGGCCAGGCGGCGGATCGCCTCCTGGGTGCGGTGCTTCCCGCGCCACACGGTGGCCCATGACCAGAACACCCGCTGCAGGCCGGAGAAGCCGTCGATCTCGGTCTCCGCCTCGGCGGCGTCGCGGCTGGCCAGGTAGGCCTTCACGGCGATGGACAGACCGCCCAGGTCGCCGATGTTCTCGCCGATGGTCAGGGCGCCGTTGACGCGGTGGGAGTCCTCGAGCTCCCGGGGGGAGAGGGAGGAGTACTGGGTGATCAGCTGCGCGGCGCGGGAGTCGAAGGCCTCGCGGTCCTCGGGCGTCCACCAGGAGATGAGGTTGCCGTCGCCGTCGTACTTCGAGCCCTGGTCGTCGAAGCCATGGCCCACCTCGTGCCCGATCACCGCGCCGATCCCGCCGAAGTTCACGGCGTCGTCGGCCTCGGCGTCGAAGAACGGCGGCTGCAGGATCGCGGCCGGGAAGACGATCTCGTTGGCGCCGGGGTTGTAATAGGCGTTGACCGTCTGCGGGGTCATGTGCCACTCGGTCTCGTCGATCGGCCCGCCCACCTTGGCGAACTCGAAGGCGGCCTCGAAGCGGCGGGATGCGCGGGCGCTGGCGACCAGGTCGCCGGGCACGATCTCGAGGCCGTCGTACGTGCGCCACTCCTCGGGGTAGCCGATCTTCGGGGTGAACTTCTCGAGCTTGGCGAGGGCCTTCTGGCGGGTGGCCGGGGTCATCCAGGGCAGGTTCCGGATGGAGTCGCGGTAGGCGTCCATCAGTGCGTCGACCAGCACGGTCATGCGCTCCTTGTGGGAGGCCGGGAAGTGACGGGCGACGTATTCGCGGCCCACCGCGAAGCCGACGACGCCCTCGACCAGGGCGACCCCGCGCTTCCACCGCTCGCGCAGCTCCTCGGCGCCCGAGAGGATCTTTCCGGAGAAGGCGAAGTCCTCCTCGACCAGGGCGGCGGGGCCGTAGGGGGCGTACGAGGACACGGCATGGACAGCCATCCACGAACGCAGCACCGCGAGGTCCTCGCCGGCCAGCAGCTCGGCGGCGGCGGAGACGAACTCGGGCTGACCGATCGAGATCACCTCGAAGGCCGTGGCCGCAGCGCCGGTGCCCTCGATGTAGGCGTCCCAGGGGAAGGACGGTGCGAGCTCGCGGCGCTGGTCGGCGTCCATCGGGTTGTAGGACTTCTCGCGGTCGCGCAGGCGCACCACGTCCAGGTGGCATGCGGCCAGTCGGGTCTCGAAGTCCATCACGGCGGCGGCGAGGTCCTCGGCGCTCCCGGCGACCAGCCCGTCGCGGCCCGGGAGCTGGGCGAGGCGGGCGAGGTTCGCGAGATGACGGACGTACGCCTCGCGGATCTCGGCGTAGTGCTCCTCGCGGTAGTAGGACTCGTCCGGCAGGCCCAACCCGCCCTGGTGGATCTTCACCTGGTAGTTCGTCGAGTCCATGTCATCGGTCCAGACGTACGCCAGCAGCGCGGAGGCGCCGGAGTCCGGGGCGGCCATGGCGCGCACGATCCCCTCGAGGTCCGCAGCGGAGGTGACGGTGGCCAGCAGGTCCTCGAGCACGGCGAGGCCGGCCTGCTCGATCGAGTCGGTGTCCATGAACATCCGGTACAGGGCGCCCACCCGGGCGTGGTCGGTGCCGGGGACCTGCTCACCGCGCGGATCACGGGTCGCCGCGTCGCCCGCGGCCTCCTCGACGATCTCCCGCACCCGCTCCTCGGAGAGATCGCGCAGAGCGTGGAAGGCGCCGTCGCTCGAGCGGTCCGCGGGCATCACGTGCTCGCGCAGCCACCGGCCGTTGACATGACCGAAGAGGTCGTCCTGGAGGCGGACGGACGTATCGACCTGGTCGAGGGAGAGCCCGGAGCGGCGGGCGGACGTGGAGGGGGT
>JAKDUN010000029.1 GCA_030457675.1 Brachybacterium sp.
CCGCTCCCGCCGCCCCCTCGGTCACCGCCCCGCCGGCCGTGCTCGACTCCTCGCAGAAGCTCCGCTGGGGCTCCCGCGGCGGCGCCGTCCAGGATCTGCAGTCCGCGCTCAACGACCACGGTGCGAGCCTGGCCGTCGACGGCGTCTTCGGCCCCCGCACCCACTCCGCGGTGACGAGCTACCAGTCCTCCAACGGCCTCCTGGTCGATGGTGTGGTCGGCCCGCAGACCCGCGGCGCCCTCAACGGCGGCGGCGTCTCCACCGGTGGCGCCTCGGTCTCCACCTCCTCCTCGAGCTCGAGCAGCTCGATCGTCGACGCGGCCCGCTCCGCCGTCGGCACCCCCTACTCCTGGGGCGGCTCCTCGCTCAGCGGCATGGACTGCTCCGGCCTGGTGGCCTACGCCTACGGGGCCGCCGGCATCGACGTGCCGCGCACCAGCAGCCAGCAGGCCGCCCAGGGCCGCAGCATCTCCCAGTCCCAGGCGCAGCCCGGCGATCTCGTCGTGTGGCCCGGCCACTCCGCGATCTACGCCGGCAACGGCAAGATCATCGACGCCTCCGGCTCCAAGCGGGTCGTCCTCGAGCGCGGTATCTGGGGCAACCCCAGCTTCGTGACCTACCGCTGATCCGCCGTCGCGGACGCGCCAGCGGCCCGGTTCCCTGTGGGGAGCCGGGCCGCTGGCATGTCCGTTCGCCTCAGCGCGGTCGGTAGATCCTGCCGAGCGCCTCCTCCGCGCCCGGGATCGGTCCGACCAGCTCCCACTCCACCAGGCGACCGCCGGGCACCTCGAAGGCGCGGGTGCCGTCACCCAGCATGACCGGTGCGGAGAACACCAGGAGCTCGTCGACCAGACCGTGCTCCAGTGCCTGGCGAGCGATGTCCGCACTGATGATCTGCACGTCCCTGCCCGCTGCGAGCCGCTGCGCCCGGCGCACCGCCTCCGCGACGTCCACGTTCCATGCGGTGACGGCGGAGTCGTCGGCGAGCTCCGCGGGGCGGTGGGTCAGGACGATCTCGATGCCCTCCCACGCCCCGCCGTAGGCCTCGGCGGTGAGCTCATCGCGCTGGTCGGCCTGCTCCCGTGCCGCGTCGTAGCCGCGGCGTCCGGAGAGGATGACGCCGACGTCTGCAGCGAGTCGTGCGACCACCGACCCGTCCATCCTCGGACAGGCTTCGAGCCACGCCATGTCGTGTCCAGGGCCGGTGATGAACCCGTCCAGGGACGCGGTGAAGCTCCAGGTGACCTTGCTCGTACGAGATGCGGTCGACGAACTCATCAGGAACCTCCAGGGAGGGCGACCACGGGCCGATGCGGCCCGAGCCATCGAGTCTTCCACCGACGACGGCAGGCCGCCACCCCGAAGGGTGACGGCCTGCCGTCATGCTGCGCCCTGGGTAGGGCGGAGGGTCACGTGCTCTCGGGCGCCTCGCCGGACTCGGCCTTCTTGGCAGGGGCCTTCTTCGCGGGGGCCTTCTTGGCCGGAGCCTTCGTGGCGGGCTTCTCCTCGGCGGCATCCGCCTCGGCAGCAGCCTTCTTCGCCGGCGCCTTCTTGGCAGGGGCCTTCTTGGCCGGAGCCTTCTTGGCCGGAGCCTTCGTGGCGGGCTTCTCCTCGGCGGCATCCGCCTCGGCAGCGGCGGCCTCCGTGGCCGGAGCCTTCTCCTCGGCGTCGGCGTCGGCATCGGCGTCCGTTTCCGGAGCGTCGGCGTCCGTCGCCTCGGCGGCCTCGCCCTCGGCCTCCAGGCCCAGGTCGAGAACATCGCCGGCGGCGTTCTTCACGGTGATGTCCTCGAGGACGACGTCGAGCGCCTTGGAGCGCTGGACCTCGGAGAAGATCTGCTCGAGCTGACCGGACTGGGCCAGCATCTGCAGCAGCTGGTTGGACTCGATGCCGTACTGAGCCGACAGCTGACCCATGTAGCTCATCAGGTCGTTCTGATCGACCTGGACCTCGCGGGTGCCGTTGATCTCGTCGAGCAGGAACTGGGCGCGGACGGCCTTCTCGGTGTCCTCGCGGATCTCCTCGCCGTGCGGATCGCCGGCCTCCTTGCCCTCGTTCTCGAGGTGGGAGGCGATCTCGTCCTCCACCAGCTGCTCGGGGACGGGGATCTCGAGCTCCTCGAGGAGCTTCTCGAGGAGGGCATTGCGGGCCAGCGCCACGCGGTTGCCCTCGGCGTCCGCGGCGGCCTGCGTCTTCAGGTCCTCCTTGAGCTCGGCGATGGTGTCGAACTCGGACGCCATCTCGGCGAACTCGTCGTCGGCCTCGGGCAGCTCGCGCACCTTGACGGACTGCGCGGTGACCTTGACCTGAGCCGTCTCGCCCGCGCGGTCGCCGCCGGCGAGCTGGGACTCGAAGGTGGTGGTCTCCTCGGCGGAGAGGCCGATGAGCGCCTCGTCGAGGCCCTCGAGCATGTTGCCCTCACCGATCTGGTAGGAGACGCCCTCGACGGACTCGATCTCCTCGTCCTCGATGGTGGCGATCATGTCGAGGGAGACGAAGTCGCCGTCGGCGGCGGGACGGTCCACGCCCACCAGGGTGCCGAAGCGTTCGCGCAGCTCGGTCAGGCGCACCTCGACGGCGTCCTCATCGACCTCGGGCTCCTCGATCTCGACCTCATAGGCCGAGAAGTCGGGCAGCGCGATCTCGGGGCGCACGTCCTGCTCGACGGTGAAGAGGAGGTTTCCCTCCTCGGAGCCGTCCAGGCCGGGAACCTGGTCGACCTCGACCTCGGGGCGGCCGACGGGCTTGATCTCGGCCTCGGCCGCGGCCTGCTGGTAGAAATCGGGCAGGGCGTCGTTGACGGCCTCCTGCATGATCGCCGGGCGGCCGAAGCGCTGCTCGACGAGCTTGGCGGGGACCTTGCCCTTGCGGAAGCCCGGGATCTGCACCTGATCGGCGATCTTTGTGGTGGCGGCCTCCACGGCCGGCTTGAGCTCGTCGAAAGGCACCTCGACGGTGAGCTTCACCCGGGTCGGGCTGAGCTTCTCGGACTCGGTCTTCACTGGTCAGGTCTCCCTAAGGATGGACATCGAATGGACGTTTCTCACGGCGCCCCGGGGCTCGCGCGGCGGCGGCCCGGTGCGGAGTCGGGGTGACAGGATTTGAACCTGCGACTTCCCGCTCCCAAAGCGGGTGCTCTACCAAGCTGAGCTACACCCCGGAGGGCAACCCAGGGAATATTACCCGTTCCGCGTGCGCGGTGTCCGGGTGGGGAGGGGGCGCTGTGAGCAGATGCATGTCAGCTCCGCCACTGCGGATGTGCCCCGGAGCCGCTGATCTGGTTCAATGGTGCGGCAGCGCGGGCGTAGCTCAATGGTAGAGCCTCAGTCTTCCAAACTGATTACGCGGGTTCGATTCCCGTCGCCCGCTCCAGATCCGGATGAGCCGCGGCCCCCTGGGGAACGCGGCTCATCCGACGTCGCAGCCACGGTCGCCGACGTCGGCCCGTGGGCCGACCGCACTGTCCGAATCCCGCTGGCGGCACGGGCTGCGACGCGGTTCACTGGTCTCATGGCCGAGATGACCGATGATGAGCGCTACGCCGCGATCCGCGCCCGGGACGCGCGCTTCGACGGCATGTTCTTCACCTGCGTGCGCTCCACCGGGATCTTCTGCCGGCCTTCCTGCCCCTCGCGCACGCCACGCCGGGACCGGGTCGAATTCGCCCCCAGCGCCGCTGCGGCGGTCGAGCGCGGCTACCGGGCGTGCAAGCGCTGCGGACCGCTCGCCCCTCCTGGCGCGGATTCCGAGGACCCTGCTGGTGAGCTCGCGCACCGGGCACTCACCCTGATCCACGCCGGCGCACTGGACGGCGGACCGGAAGAGAGCACGGCCGTGGGCGAGCTCGCCGACCGATTGCACGTCACCGAGCGGACCCTGCACCGCGCGTTGCGGGCCCGCACCGGGTCCGGGGCGGTCGCGCATGCCCGTATGGCCCGGGCACGCCGCGCCCATGAGCTGCTGCGCTCGACCTCCTTGGCGATGGGCGATATCGCGGCAGCGGCCGGCTTCGGCAGCGAACGCCAGCTGCATGAGACCGTCAGCCGGACCTTCGGCCGGGCCCCGTCGGCGATCCGCGAGCTCGCCGTGCCTCGGCGCGGGATGCACGGCGCCGGAGTGGCGGACGGTGGGGACGACGCCGACAGCGCCGCCGTGGTCAGCGCCGATCTCGCCGTGCGCCGCCCCTTCCACGCAGCCGGCCTGGCGAACTGGTTCGCGGCCCGGGCGATCCCCGGGGTCGAGCACGTCGACGGGCTGCTCTGGACTCGGGCGGTGGCTCTGCCGCATGGCCCGGCAGTGCTGCAGGTCGATCTCGGGGTGGCGGACGGGCCGCTGCCGCTGACTGCGCATCTGAGGGATCTGCGGGACTATGCCGCCGCCGTCTCCCTGGCGCGGCACGTCCTGGACCTGGATGCGGACCCCTGTGGCATCGATGCCGGGCTGACGGCGGCGATGCCCGCCCTGGCCCCTCTCGTCCAGGCCCGTCCGGGGGTGCGGATCCCGGGCACCCCGAGCCTCGCCGAGGCGCTGCTGTGGGCGATCGTCGGCCAGCAGATCAGCACTGTGCGCGCCCGGGCTCTGCTCGAGGGCGCCACCGATCTCGCCGGCGAGAAGCTGCCGGCCACGATGCGCACCGCGCACGTCCACCGGCTCGCGATCTCCCCGGCCGAGGCCGGTGCCCGGGCCGAGGAGTGGTTCCGGGGCCCGGGAGCCCGTCGGCGCACTCTGGCCGCCGCGCTCGCCGCTCCCCCGGACCCCCATCTCCCGGTGCCGGAGCTGCGCGAGCAGCTGCTGACGATCCGCGGGATCGGCCCGTGGACCGCCGACTACGCCCTGCTCCGCGGGGCTCGCGCGATCGATGTGGCACCACCGCGGGATGTGGCCCTGCTGGCCGTGGCCCGCGCACTCGACCTCGCAGGCGACTTCGCCGCCCTGGACCAGGTGCTCGGCGCCGCGTCCCCCTGGCGCAGCTATGCGGTGATGCAGCTGTGGCACCACCGTGACTCGCTCCCCGCGCACCAGCGCACCCTGAGGAAGGACCGCTCATGACCCTCGCCCCGGCCGATCCCACCCGCACCCACCGCCTCGTTCCGACCCGGCTGGGCACCTACGTGCTGGCCGCCGGGACCGATGGCCTCGTCGGCGTCTGGCGCCAGGACCAGAAGCACTTCCCGCGACCGGCCCGGCTGGGCCACGCCGCCGTGGATGACCATGCGGTCCTCGAGGAGGCAGAGGCCCAGCTGCTGGCCTACCTCGCCGGAGCCCGCGAGGACTTCGCGCTGCCGCTCGCTCCCGAGGGCACCGAGTTCCAGCGCGCCGTCTGGGATCACCTGCGCACGATCCCCCGCGGCGCCACCACCACCTACGGGCAGATCGCGCACGCACTGGGCCGCCCCCGCGCCGCCCAGGCGGTCGGCGCGGCGGTCGGCGCGAACCCGCTGTCGATCGTGGTGCCCTGCCACCGGGTGGTGGGCAGCACCGGAGCGATGACCGGATACGCGGGCGGGATCGAGACGAAACAGGCACTGCTGCTCCTCGAGGGCGCCCCGCTCGCGTGACACCATGGCCCGATGACGCCGTCCGCTCCGTCCGAGCTCTCCCGCCAGCCGTTCCGCTTCCCCGTCGCCGCCCGCTACGCGGGGATGGAGTCCTCCCCGCTGAAGGACATCTTCGCCCTCGCCGCCCTCGACGGGGTGGTCTCCTTCGCCGGCGGGATCCCGGACCCGGAGCTCTTCGCGCTGGAGGATGTCACCGCGGCCTACGACTGGGTGCTCACCCATCAGGGGCACCGCGCGCTGCAGTACGGGGTCAGCGAGGGCGAGGTGGAACTGCGCGAGCAGGCCGCCCGCCGTCTCTCCCGCGACCTGCCCACGGACGCCTCCCAGATCCGGGTCACCTCCGGCTCCCAGGAAGGGCTGTTCGTCGTGGCCCAGGCACTGCTGGAGCCCGGTGACGTGGTGCTGGTGGAGTCCCCCACCTATCTCGCGGCGGTGCAGGCCTTCTCCGTCCACGGCGCCCGCATCATCGGGGTGGACACCGATGACGACGGCGTGATCCCCGAAGCCCTCGACGAGGCGATCCGCACCCACCACCCCCGGATGGTGTACCTGATCCCCACCTTCCAGAACCCCACCGGGCGCACCATTCCCGTTGCCCGCCGGCAGGCCGTGGCCGAGGTGCTGCAGCGCACCGACGTGCCGCTGATCGAGGACGACCCCTACGGGGCGCTGAGCTTCTCGGGCCGCACCTGGGCACCGATCGCGGCACTGCCCGGGATGAGCGGGCGCACGATCCTGCTGAACTCGATGAGCAAGCTGATGAGCCCCGGGGTGCGGATCGGGTGGATGCGCGCGGAGGGTCCGATCCTGGACACCCTCGCGGTCGCCAAGGCCGCGATCTCCATGCAGTCCTCGGTGGTGGACCAGCTGACCGTCGCCCGCTATCTCGAGACCGTGGATCTGGACGCCCACGTGGCGAGGGTGAGCGCTTCCTACCGCGAGCGGCGCGATGCGATGGCGGCCGCGATCGCGCCGGTGCTGCCCGAGGGTGCGCACGTCACCCATCCCGAGGGCGGGATGTTCCTGTGGGCCGCGCTCGGCGAGGGCTACGACGCCCAGCGGATGCTCCCCGCCGCGGTCGAGGCCGGAGTCGCCTACCTGCCGGGCTGGTCGTTCTTCGCCGATCACGCGGACCGCTCGACGATGCGCCTGAGCTTCGTCACCCACTCCCCCGCCGTCATCGCCACGGCCATCGGGCGCCTGGGCGAGGTCATCGCCGCCCATCCCCGGCGCTGAGGTCCCGCAGCCGGCTCCGAGCCATCAGCGCCATCGCTGCGGTGAGGAGCGCCGCTCCGCCCAGCAGCCAGAGGGGGCCCAGCGGGCCGAGGCCCGCGAGCACCGCACCGGAGAGCAGGGCGAGCAGCAGCGCGTCGGACTGCCAGGCCATCATCGCCAGGACCGAGGCATCGCCCTGCGCGGTGGGCATCGGGGCGATCAGTCGCAGCGGCATCGGACCCTTCGCCGCGTTCCGCACCTGGCCCGCGATCAGCACCGGGGTCAGCGCGACGGGCAGCAGAACGGCCTCCAGCGCCCCTGGACCCATGCTGCTCACCAGCACGACGCCGCCTCCGCCGAAGGCGGCGAGCACCGTCAGCAGCAGTGCCGGGGCGAGGGCGTGCAGCAGCACCTGGGCGGCGGCGGACTGGCCGAACAGGCCGGGAGCGCCGAGGGTGTGGACCCCGTGCCGGATCCCGTCGACCAGGGTGGAGCCTGCACCCCAGAGCGCCACTGCCCCCACCAGCACCGTCCCCCAGGCGAGCGGACCGGTGAGCTGGGTGGAACCGGTCAGCGCGGCCGCGGCCAGCAGCGCCACCACGACGCCGATGGCGGACCGCTCGGGACTGCGCAGCCATGCCACCGCATCGCGTCGGGCGTACAGCAGCAGCAGCGGCCGCGGCCCGATGGCGCGCAGGCGCCGGCCGGCCGACGGCGGAGTGCGGAACGTTCCTGCGGCCCCCGCCAGATCGCCGCTGGTGGCGATGGTGGCGACCGACTCCCAGCGCAGCGACTGCTCGCGCAGCACGCTGCCGCGCAGCTGGTCGAGCAGGACGATGCCGACCGCGACGGCGGCGATCCCCGTCGCCAGCAGGAGCAGTGCCCACAGCGCGTGAGGCGCCTCCGCCACCGGGTAGGCGCCGCCGAGTCCCGTGCCCTGGGGCGGCAGTGCGGAGAGCGCCGCCGCGAGCAGCAGCGCTCCTGTCAGGAGCCGGCGCGGCCGCGCGGTGAGCAGCTGGCCAGCCAGCCAAGCCGCACCGAGGAGCAGGCCGGCGCCCGTCGCTGCGAGGACGAACCAGACCGCCGCGGCCCAGCCCGCCCCGACGTTCATCAGCGTCACGGCGATCAGGGAGGCCGCCCCGGCCATCGCGGCCGTGGGCACCAGCAGTGCCCGCACGAACGGGCGCCACAGCACGGTGCGCCGCCGGATCCCGCTCGCGGCGAGGGTGGCGGTGAAGAACGGAGCCAGCAGCGCCGGTCCGCGAATCGCGCCGAGCAGCACCAGCGCTGCCGCAGCGGTGAGGGCGAGGAGTCCGGTGATCTGCGGAGCCAGCGGATGCTGCAGAGCCGGGAGCACATCGGGCCGGGCCAGGAGGGAGCCTGCCGCCCGCAGTGCGGGGACCCCGAGGACCAGCACGCTCAGCACCACCAGGTAGAGCAGGTACAGGAGATCGGAGCCGGTGCGGGCCCGGCTGCGCCGGGACCAGACCTCGCGCACCGCGGAGAGGTCACCGTTCACGGTGCGTCCTCCAGGTGCAGGCGCTCGTCGGCGAGCGCCTGGAGCAGTGGCGGGCTGTGAGTGGCCAGCACCATCGCGATCCCGGCGTCGGCGCGAGTGCGGAGCGCATCGATCACCAGTTCCTGCCGGTGCGCGTCCAGACGCTGCTCGGGCTCGTCCAGCAGCAGCACCTGTGCTGGGCGGGCGAAGGTGAGGGCGAGGGAGACCAGCTGCGTCTGGCCACTGGAGAGCTCGTGCGGGAAGCGGCGAGCGAGCGGGGCGATCTCGAGCTCTTCGAGCAGCTCCTCGGCCCGCTGGGATGCGGCCGCGGCGGGCGTCCCCCAGGTGGCGGCGATGAACCGCAGATGCTCGGCGACGGTGAGGTCGCGGGCCGTCTGCGGCGGGCCGATCAGGGCGCCGAGCGCGGTGCGGAAGCGGCGGTCGCGGTCGTCGGGGGCCCGACCGGCGATGCGCACGGTGCCTGCGGTGGGTGCCAGCAGCCCGGCGAGCACGCGCAGCAGGGTGGTCTTCCCGGAGCCGTTGGCGCCGGTGAGCGCCAGGATCTCTCCCGCCTGCACGCCGCCGGTGGCCTCGAGCAGGAGCACGTTGTCGTCGAGCACCACGGCGACGTCCTCGAAGCGGACGAGCTCGCGCTCGGGAGTCGGGGAGGCTGCGGTGCGGGGCATACGTCCATGGAACCGTATCGGGGGCGGCCCCGGCCCCCGACTTCGGTCTAGGTCGGCGGGCCCGGGTGTGATCCACGTGGAAACGTCACCCTCTGGAAATGTTGTCAGATCCGTGAGAGAATGACGACGCGCCGTCGTAGGTGCCGCCACCCTGTTCCTGCAGGTCGAGCGGTGCTCGAGCTGCTCCATGACCATCGCGAATCCGGCTCTGTCCGGGTCCGCGTCGTGCCGTGCGCAGCCGCCTCGACCCCACCAGGGCCGCGGTACCGCCGGTGCGCAGGTCCACAGAGGAGGATTCCCTTGCCCGTCGCCACTGCGTCCGTCGTCAGCCCCGCCCCGAAGATCGACGACGTGCTCACCCACCCCGTCCATGGGCCGGTGCGCATCGTCTCCCTGTGCACCCGGACGGTGCGCGGCACCGAGCGGGAGTACGTCGATCTGGTGGTCATCGATGACGAGATGCGGATCTCGGTGCCCTCCGACGGCAAGGACGTCATCGGACTGCGCCCCCTGCTCGAAGAGGCCGCGATCGTCACGCTGATCGAGCAGCTCGGAGAGCCGATCCCGGCCCCCGAGAAGAAGGCCTCCTGGGCCCACCGCATCAAGTCCCTGCAGATGCAGCTGCAGACGGGGCGCCTCACCGATCGCATCGAGGTCATCCGCTCGATCGTGCGCGACTCCGGCGGCACTCCGTCGAGCCTCGCCGAGCGCAACCTGCTCAAGCAGGCCATCGATCCGCTGGCCTCCGAGATCGCGATCGCCCGCTCCGTGTCCCGCGAGGATGCCCAGCTGCTCCTGCAGAGCACCGCCGAGAACGCCCTCGAGGCCTCTGCCGCCTGAGAATCGTCGGCGCCCCCACGGCGCCGCCCCGCCCTGCACGGTCGATCACCGCAGGGGCCGACGACTGCCCCGCCTCATCTCCTCCGGGTGCTCCCCGAGGGGGTGACGCGGGGCAGTATGCGTGTCAGCCACACGCCGCCCGCGACGCAGACGGCGCCGGTGGCCGCACCGGCCACGGTGACCGGCGCGAACAGCGTGATCCCGGTGACGACCAGGGGCGCGAGCAACCTCCCCGCACCCAGCATCGTGTTCCACCAGGCGAGGTACCGGGTGCGTCCGTGCACCGGGGAGACATCGATGCCGAGGGTCATCACGATCCCCGATCCCAGTCCGTTGCCCAGCCCGATCAGCAGGGTGGGGACCATCAGCGCGACCAGAGCGGCCACGGTGCCGCCATCGGCCAGCACCGTGCCGAGCAGCCCCAGCAGCAGGAAGCCCAGGCCCATCAGCAGCGCGCAGGGGACGGCCACGGCGGCGCGCCCGTACCGGTCCATGAGCGTGCCGGCGGGCAGCACCAGCAGGATCTCCAGCACGGCGCTGACGCCGAACACGATCGAGATCCACACCGGGTCCAGGCCCAGCGCGTCACCGAGCAGGGGCACGATCACCGGACGATTCACCCGGGCCATCATCACCGGGGCGATGCCCAGCCCCACAGCGGCCATCCGTGCGAGCACCGCCCGGTCCAACCGGATCTTGGCCGGGCTGGGTCGACGCCGCCGCTCGCGCGGCACGGCGGGCTCGGGACCGGACTCCCCCGGCGGCAGGAACACGGTGATCATCACCGTGCCGGCGGCGGCGCTGACGGCGAACAGCAGGAACACCCCGGCCATCGAGCCCAGTGCCATCACCCCGGCACCGAGCAGAGGGCCGATCACCTGGCCGATGCGGATCACGCCGCCGAACAGCGTCATGCCGCGGGCCCGCATCGACGGCGGCAGGGCGGTGCCGAGGTAGGTCTGCCGCCCCAGCTGCCACACCTGCATGCTCACCGCCATCACCAGCAGCAGTACCACCAGGGCGAGCCGGTGGCGGGCGGTGACGTCCCCACCGCCGAGCGCCGGCCCGATGATCACGAAGGCGGCGAGGTTGGAGGCCACCAGCAGCACACCGGTGAGCATCAGGGCCCGGCGTGCCCCGATCCGGGCGATCAGTCGCCCAGCGGGGATCGGCCCCAGGAAGGAGGTCAGTCCGAAGATGGTGGTCAGCGCCGCCGCCTGCGGCACGGAGAACCCCAGGCCCCGGGCGAGCAGCGGGATCATTGGCATCAGCGCCGCCAGGCCCACGAACTCCAGCAGCGTCGGCGCGTAGACGGACGGCACGAGCCCGCGCAGCACCTGGCCCGGGGTGCGCGGATCCCGAGATGGGGAGCGCGCGGCGGGGGTGGTCACCGGCCGAGTCTGTCAGCAGATGGTGAGCCTGGGCAAAGAGTTCCGCCGGGCGGACGGGCGGCACGGCTCACCCCACCGGGGACACCGGCGCCTCGGGGCTCAGCTGCCGAGGTGGCGTCTGACGGTCTCGCTCTCGCCCAGGCGGGCGGTGGTCTCATCGAT
This sequence comes from Brachybacterium sp., assembly GCA_030457675.1. Classification (GTDB taxonomy): domain Bacteria; phylum Actinomycetota; class Actinomycetes; order Actinomycetales; family Dermabacteraceae; genus Brachybacterium. Next base: position 11,351 of record JAKDUN010000029.1, read on the forward strand.
CCCTGCCGCGATGGCCTCGGCGGCCCAGCGCACCGCCCAGGCCCGCACGTATCGTGCGCTCTGGGGCCCCTGCAACCACTCCGGGTTCGGCACGGGGACCGGTGCCAGGCAGGTGGCGTGCCAGCCATCGGTGTGCGCGGCCAGCGCGAGCAGCGTGATCTCCCAGCCGACGGCGAGGGCCCCCGGTCCCGTGCGGGCGAAGTCCGCGGCGTCCAGCAGCATCGTGTGGCGCAGCGCCAGCAGGGTGGTGCCGTCGTCCTCGGGGTCGAGCCGGAGCAGCAACGGACCCTCACCCGTCGGCTGCTGCCAGGTCAGACCGAGTCGGTGCGGCTCCTGCACCTGGAGGATGCGGCCGCCGGCGCCTCCGGGCGCCCCGAACCGTCCGCCCTCGCGCAGCTCGCCGTCGACCGGTCCGAACCAGGCCGCGAGCTCGCGAGGGCTGGTGAGCAGCGGCCACAGCCGGGTCGGCGCCAGGGCGAGGTTCGTGGTGAGGGCGAGGGTCACCCGTATCCGGCCGGGACCTCCGGGTGCCCCCGTCTTCAGAGGGTCCTGCTCGTCGATCTCGAGTGAACGTCGCACCGCGTCCACCACGGGCGACGACTCCGTGACAGTCATCTTCTCCTCGGAAGGGTCTCAGCCGCTCCGCATCGGCGCCGGGCGCGGATGCGGACCCCCGCAGAGTAGCTCACCGGCGCACCCGGGTGCCATGGCGCACGGACGCAACCGGCCGCACCTCCCCGTAGCATGACGGGCGTGACTGCTGAGCATATGTTCCGACCTGCCGGATTCACGGCCCACCTCTTCGATCTGGACGGGGTCATCACCCCGACGGCCGAGGTGCACATGCACGCCTGGGCCCGCATGTTCGAGGAGTTCCTCACCTCGCGCGGCGTCGCAGAGCCGTACACCGATGCGGACTACTTCGCCCACGTCGACGGGCGCCCCCGCTACGACGGGGTGCGCGCCCTCCTCGTCTCCCGCGGGATCACTCCGCCCGAGGGCGAGGACTCCGATCCCGGGGACCAGCCCGCCGGCGAGGAGACCGTGCGCGGGCTCGGCAACCGCAAGAACGATCTGGTCCTCACGCTGCTGCGCTCCGAGGGCGTCGCTCCCTATCCGGGCACGGTCGCCTTCCTCGATGCGCTGCCCGCCGGAGCACGCCTGGCCATCGTCTCCTCCTCTCGCAACGCGGAAGAGGTGCTGGCCGCCGCCGGCCTGCAGGACCGCTTCGAATTCATCGTCGACGGCAACGTCGCCGCGCGGGAGGGCCTGCCCGGCAAACCCGGTCCGGACACCTTCCTCCGCGCCGCCCAGCTGCTGGGCGTCGAGCCCATGCAGGCGGTGGTCTATGAGGACGCCGTCTCCGGGGTCCGCGCCGGAGCCGCCGGCAGCTTCGGCGCCGTGATCGGTGTGGACCGCGGCGCCGGTGCCGCAGAGCTCGCCGCCGCCGGCGCCACCCTGGTCGTCGCCGATCTGGAGGAGATCGCATGAGCCGCCGCCGTGTGCTGCCCGCCGACCCCGTCGACCGCACCCATCTGCCGCTGGACGAGTGGCGCCTGGTGGAGTCCCGACCGAACGCCGACCTGGGCCTGAAGGAGACCCTGTTCGCGACCGCCAACGGGTACCTGGGGATGCGCGGCACCCCGGAGGAGGGCCGTGATGCGGAGCGCCACGGCACCTTCCTCAACGGCTTCCACGAGACCTGGACGATCAATCACGCCGAATCCGCCTTCGGCTTCGCCCGCACCGGACAGACGATGATCTCGGTGCCCGACTCCTCCGTGCTGAAGCTGTACGTGGACGATGAGCCGCTGCTGCTGTCGATCGCGGATCTCGAGGAGTACGAGCGCTGGATCGACTTCCGTGAGGGGGTGCTGCGCCGCGAGCTGATCTGGCGCACCCCGGCCGGGAAGCGGGTGCGCGTGAGCACCTCCCGCATGGTCTCCTTCCCGCAGCGGCATCTGGCGCTGATGACCCTGCGGGTTCAGATGCTCGACGGCGCGGCACCGATCGCGATCTCCTCGCAGATCATCAACCGGGAGGATTTCCGCGACGACTTCGGGGCGGGGGTCGACGGCGGCCCGATCACCGAGAAGACCGATCCGCGCCAGACCACGGACTTCACCCATCGCGTGCTCGAGCCGCTGCAGAACTGGCACAGCGATCGGAGGATGCTGCTGGGCTACCGGGTGGCCAACTCCGGGATGACCCTGGCCATCGGCGCCGACCATCACGTGGAGTCCGAGGCGGAGGTGGAGCAGCTGGTGGACACCAGTGCCGACCTCGGCCGGCAGGTGGTCCGGGCTCATCTCGAGCAGGGGCAGTCCCTGACCGTTCGCAAGGCCGTGACCTACCATTCCTCGCGCTCGGTCCCCCACCGTGAGCTGTTCGATCGCTGCCGCCGCACCCTGGATCGGGTGCGCAGCACCGGTTTCGAGGCCCAGTTCCGCGAGCAGCGCTCGTATCTCGAGGAGTTCTGGCGCACCTCGGACGTCGAGCTGCCGGGCCAGCCCGCAGCCCAGCAGGCCACCCGCTGGAACCTGTTCCAGATCGCCCAGGCGGCGGCCCGCTCCGACCAGTGGGGGATCCCTGCCAAGGGGGTCACCGGCTCGGGCTACGAGGGACACTACTTCTGGGACAGCGAGGTCTACGTGGTCCCGTTCCTGACGTTCACGCAGCCGCGCTGGGCACGCAATGCGCTCCGCTTCCGCACGAACCTGCTGCCCAAGGCCCGGGAGCGGGCGCGCGAGCTCAACCAGCGCGGGGCGCTGTTCCCCTGGCGCACCATCAACGGTGACGAGGCCTCGGCCTACTACGCCGCCGGCACCGCGCAGTACCACATCGACGCCGATGTGGCCTATGCCTTCGCCCAGTACACGGACGTCACCGGTGACATCGACTTCCAGCACCGCGACGGGGTGCGGGTGCTGGTGGAGACGGCCCGGATGTGGGCGGATCTCGGGTTCTGGCGACTGCGTGCCGACGGCACCGCCAGCTTCCACGTCAACGGGGTCACCGGCCCGGACGAGTACACGACCGTGGTGAACAACAACATGTTCACCAACGTCATGGCCCGGTACAACCTCCGTCGCGCTGCCCAGGCGGTGCGCGAGCTCCGTGCGGCCGACGAGAGCGCGTACGAGGCGATGCGGATCGAGCTCGATCTGGACGAGCTGGAGCTCGAGCAGTGGGTGGCCTGCGCGGACGGCATGCACGTGGCCAAGGACGAGTCGTTGGGGATCCATCTCCAGGAGGACCGGTTCCTGGAGCGCGAGATCTGGGATCTCTCCAGCACCCCCGAGGACGCCTTCCCGCTGCTGCTGAACTTCCATCCGCTGGTGATCTACCGCTTCCAGGTGATCAAGCAGGCGGACGTCGTGCTCGCGCTGTTCCTGCGGGGCAGCGAGTTCACGGCCGCGGAGAAGCGCGCGGACTTCGAGTACTACGACCCGATCACCACCGGGGACTCCTCGCTCTCGGCGGTGGTGCAGTCGATCATGGCCGCGGAGGTCGGGCATCAGAAGGCCGCCCAGGACTACTTCCGCTCCGGACTCTTCGTGGACCTCGTCAACCTCCACCGCAACACCGCCGATGGGGTGCACATCGCCTCCGCCGGCGGGGTCTGGAACGCCCTGGTGCACGGCTTCGGGGGGATGCGGCACGACGAGGGACGGGTCTCCTTCGACCCGCGCCTGCCCGCCGACTGGCCCGAGCTGGCCTTCCCGCTCACCGTGCGCGGCTCCCGATTCCGGGTGCGCCTGGTGCGCGAGGAGATCTCCTTCCGCCTCGAGACCGGTGACGAGATCGAGGTCGCGGTGCGCGGCGAGACGGTCACCGTCACCGCGGAGGGCGTCTCCGTCGCCCTCGCGGATCAGGGCCCGCTGCTCGATGATTCGGTGCTGGCCAGGCCCGTCGGGCTGGGGGACGAGCGGGCCGACGGCTCGATCATGACCTCCTTCGTCCCCACCGACCCCGACGCCCCCTGGGAGTACCAGGTGGCCAGCGATCCCGATGACATCATCGAGCAGAGCTGACGGAGCAGCAGCACGGTGCCCCCCTCCCGCCCACGTCCCTCGACGTCGGAGGTCGATATCTCCCGACCCCGGCTGAGCATCCTGCACGTCCTGAACCGCGTGCGGATGCGGCTGCTGGACATCCAGGTGTGGGACGTGGCCGGGACGATGACCTTCTATCTGCTGCTCTCGCTGTTCCCGGGCGCTGTCGCCGCGGTCTCGGTGATGTCGCTGATCGGGGTCAAGGCCGACACCCTCGGGGCGCTGTCCGAGATGACCACCGAGATCTTCCCGACCGTGGATCCCCGGCCCTTCCTCACCGCGATCGAGGCGGTCTCCACCACCAGCGGCGGCCTGCTCGGGCTGCTGCTGGGCACCGCCGGCTCGCTGCTGTCGGCCTCCAACGGGGTCGCCGCCTTCCACCGGGCCCTCCACCGGGTCTTCGACACCCGGGAGGGCCGCCCGTTCCTGTGGTTCCGCACCATCGTGTTCGGCGAGACGGTGCTGATCATCTCGGTGGTCGTGCTGGCGATCGGCATGATCATCATCGGCGGTGAGGCCTCGCAGCGCATCGGTGAGATCATCGGCATCCCCCGGATCGCCTTCGCCGCATGGAATCTCGTGAAGTGGCCGATCCTCCTGGTCATCCTGATCATCGGGGTCTCGCTGGCCTACTACCTGTTCCCCAATGTGCGTCTGCCCCGCTACCGGTTGATGACCCTCGGGTCGACGCTCAGCGTGCTGGTGCTGTTCGGCGCCGCCCTGGCGGCCGGACAGCTGCTGGTCTACGCGACCCGCTTCGCGGAGATCCTCACCGCGCTGAACGGTCTGATCGCGATCCTGATCCTGCTGTGGCTGGCGAACATCGTGGTGGTCACCGGCGCAGCGCTGGATGCGGAGTTCCTGCGCGCCCGGCAGATCGCCAGCGGGCTCGACGCCTGGGACCACATCGTGCTGGAGCCCCACGCCTCCCACACCCTGGAATTCCTGGCCGCCGATGCCGCCGAGTCCGAGCAGCTGAGCCGACTGGTCGCCGAGTCCGCCCGCACCGGAGGACCGCTGCGGCGCCCCCGCGGGCCCTGGATCGTCGACGCCCGGAACCCGCTCGCGGTGAATC
>JAKDUN010000364.1 GCA_030457675.1 Brachybacterium sp.
GAAGTTGGTCAGGACGTCGATGTGCTGCTGGCCCCAGGCCGACTCGTACTCCTTGACCTCGGTCTCGTACAGCTCGGCGGTGTCCATCTTGCCCATGAACAGGCGGCCGACGTCCTCCATGGTCATGCCGTCGGACAGCGAGCGCTCGTCCTGCGTGAGGCGGGTGATCGTGACCTTCTTGGAGGCGTCCACGACGACCTTGCCCTTGTCGAACAGCATCTCCAGGCGGTCGGTGCCGATGATGTCGTTGGTGGAGGTGATGAAGCTGCCGGTGGCGCCGTCGCCGAAGTCGACGACCGCGTTGACCTCGTCCTCGGTGGCGATGTCGCGCTGGAACCCGAAGGAGAGCTTCGCGAAGACCTTCTGCGGGGTCCCGCACAGCCACTGCCAGAGGTCCAGCTGGTGGGGGGCCTGGTTGACCAGGACGCCGCCGCCCTCGCCGCCCCAGGTCGCACGCCAGGCCGACTGGTCGTAGTAGCCCTGCGGGCGCCACCAGGTGGTGATGATCCACGAGGTGTGGCGCAGCTTGCCGAGCTCACCGGAGGAGATGAGCGCCTTGAGGTCGGTGTAGACCGGGTTGGTGCGCTGGTTGAACATGATCGCGAAGGTCGTCTCGGGGTGAGCGGCCGCGAAGTCGTTCATCTCCTCGACCTGCTTGGTGTAGATGCCGGCCGGCTTCTCGGTGAGGGTGTGGATGCCCTTGCCGATCGCCGTGATGGTCATCTCCGCATGATCGAAGTGCGGCACGGTGGTCACCACCGCGTCGACATCACCGGAATCCAGCATCGCGATGTAGTCGTCGTAGAAGGGGGCGTCCGGGTGCTTCTCGGCGGCGACCTCCTTCTTGGCGGGGTCGGTGTCAGCGATGGCGCCGAGGGTCATGCCCGCGATCTTGCCCTCTGCGAGCAGCCCGGCGTACATGCCGCCCTGGGCTCCGAGGCCGATGATTCCGAGACGGACGTTCTTCTCCGACATGGTGTCTCCGTTCTGATGAGGTCGCCGCGCGGTGGCACGGCGTGAACTGCGGGGTGAGGGAGGTGCCAGGAGGGCCGACGGGGGAGGGGACGCCTCCGGCCGACCCTACTGCGCCGGGCGGGCCCCCGAGAGGGACCGCTCGACGCCCCGGGGTCAGCGGTGCGAGTCCGTCGCGGCCTGGCTCGCATGCTTCTTCGCGAGGATCGCGACGTTCTCATCGACCCGCTTCTTGGACAGCGGGTACCAGAAGACCAGGAACAGGACCGAGACGAGCAGCAGCAGTGCCGGCACCAGGGTCGCCAGGGTGTAGATGCCATCCAGCACCTCCTGGGTCTGCATGACTCCGTCGGTGCTGGACACATACCCGATTCCGGTCAGGGCCCAGCCGGTCAGGCCGCCGGCGATGGCCTGACCGAGCTTGCGTGCCCAGGAGTACATGCCGTACACGGTGGCGTCGTTGCGCTCGCCGGTGCGGATCTCCTGCAGGTCGATCGCATCGGTGATGAACGCCCAGATCAGAATGTTCAGGCAGGCGATACCGAGCATCAGGACCGCGTAGCCGACCATGAACACGTAGGGACTGTCGGTGCGGATCACGAACAGGATCAGGGCGGCGACGACAGCCATCGCCATGCCGAAGGTCCCGACCTCCTTCTTGCCGAAGGTCTTGGCGAGCTTCGAGGCGAAGGGCACCAGCAGCAGGGTCGGGGCCAGACCCACGAAGTTCACCAGGCTCAGCAGCTGCCCGTTGTTGAAGTACTCGTTGAGCATGTAGGGCATCATGCCGCCGAGCATCATGAAGGCGACGAGCATGAACAGGGAGGTGCCGATCCGTCCGGTGAGCGCGCGGTTCTTGGCCATGGCACCGAGGGTCTGACTGAGGCTGGCGCGCTCCTCCCTGGGCTTCGGCCCAGTGGTGACGCGCTCCTCGACGTTGATGACGCAGAGGATGTAGCAGATGACCGCGAGGATGCCGCAGCCGAGGGCGGCCAGCATCATCTTCGTTCCGGAGAGCTCCGACTGGCCGTTGATCTGCACGAAGACGATCAGGGGCAGGATCACGGAGATGGCGAGGTGCGCGAGGGTGGCGCCGAGGGAGCGGAACACCGACAGCGAGGCGCGCTCACCGGGGTCGCGGGAGATGACCGAGGCCATCGAGCCGTAGGGGATGTTGATCAGGGTGTAGAAGATCGAGCCCCACAGGATGTAGGTGACGATCATCCAGGCGAGACGGACCCCGTAGCTGCCGTCCTGCAGGAACGGCGAGAACATCAGGAACGAGGCGCCGGCGACCGGGATCATGATCCGCAGCAGCCAGGGCTTGAAACGGCCGGTCCTACCGGGCTTGAAGGTGTCGATCAGGCGACCCGCGCCGACGTCGGTGAAGGCGTCGAGGATGCGTGCGGCGAACAGCAGGGTGCCGACGTGGGCGGCGCTGATGCCCATCACGTTGGTGTAGAAGATCAGGAAGAACGAGGACTACAGCAGGAACGTGAAGTCGTTCCCGAAGTCTCCGAACATGTACCCGATCTTGTCGCGGACGCTGAAGGGGCGCTTGCGCGTCGTGGTCGGCGCGCCCGTCGGGACCATCCGGCCCGGATCGGGGATCGCATCAGTGGTGCTCATCATTGTGCTCCTTGTGGCTCATCCTTGAGTGACGCGAGCGCCTGTGCGCTGCGGCGCGGAGGGCTCGGTCCTGCGGTGCTCGCCATGGGTGGGGCGGGTGCTGCAAGTGGACCGAGTCTGCTCAGAGGCGCCGCGCAGAGGTGAAAGTTGCCAAGGGTTGCAAAGCCGTGCACACCCGACGTCATTCGCTACTTTCGGGTAACCCCCAGGTCAGCTGCATGTTCTAACGCACTGCCGGCGCGAGAGGCGCATCACAATTCAGGGTCGGAGCTGAGTGGCGGGCCAGGTTGCCGCATGTTGCCACGGCGTCGGGAATGGTGTCGCGGGAGCCGCCGGGTGCACGAAGGACGGCCCGGCCCCCCGTGAGGGTTACCCGGCCGTCCGGGAGGTGCGGCGGGGCCGCGAGGCGTCGGCGGCCCGCTCGAGGCGGG
>JAKDUN010000365.1 GCA_030457675.1 Brachybacterium sp.
ACCGGTCAGGGAGAAGAAGACGTCCTCGAGGCCGCCGCCCGAAGTGGCGCCGAGCGAGGTGAGCACCAGCTGCTCGCGCAGCGCGAGACGCCCCACGTCCTCCGGGGCGAGGCTCACCTCGAGATCTCCCTCGGCGCGGCGCTCGTAGGCGATGCCGTGCCGGTCCAGCGCGGCGCGCAGCGCCTCGGCGTCGAGCGCGGCGACCCGCGTCCCCGACCCCGCGGTGAGCTGCTCGAGGGTTCCCTCGCTGACCAGGCGCCCCTGGGCGATCACCACCAGGCGGTCCACGGTGGCCTCGACCTCGCGGAGCTGATGGCTGGACAGCAGCACGGTGCCGCCGGCGTCGGCGAAGGAGCGCAGCAGGCGGCGCATCCAGCGGATCCCGTCGGGATCCAGGCCGTTCGCCGGCTCGTCCAGCATCAGCACGGAGGGGTCGCCGATCAGAGCGACGCCGATGCCGAGCCGCTGGCGCATCCCGTAGGAGTAGCCGCCCACGCGCTTGCCGCCGGCGCCCTGCAGGCCCACCATCTCCAGCACTTCGTCGGCGCGGGAAGCCGGCATGCCGATGGTGGCCGCGGTCAGGCGCAGCGTCTCCAGGCCGGTGCGTCCGTTGTGCAGGGCCCGCGCATCGAGCATCACGCCGATGGTGCGAGCCGGCTGGGAGAGGCTGCGGAAGGTCTCCCCGCCGACGAGCGCCTGCCCCTCGTCGGCACGGGCGAGGCCGGTGAGGATGCGCAGGGTGGTGGACTTGCCGGCGCCGTTGGGTCCGAGGAAGCCGGTGACGGTCCCGGGCTCGCAGACGAAGCTGAGATCGTCGACCGCGGCGCGGGTGCCGTAGGACTTGGTGAGGCCGCGCACCTCGAGGCTGATACCTGTGGCTGCGGAAGGAGTCGTTGAGGTCATGGTTCGAGGTTCCTCCCTCGGCCGACGGCGAACCAGCGACTCCGGGCGAGGCGGTGGGCGACGAAGGTCGCCGCCCGGACCCTCCGCAGGGACGATCCCCTCGACCTCTGTCGATCCTGCGGGCGACCTGGGGCGACCCTGGCGCCCATCCACCCCGCAGGTGCGCTGGTGGGCTGGAGCCTCGCCAGTAGAGTGAGCCCGTGAACGAACTGGGAGCGCCGAGGAGGCACCGCTGGCAGGAGATCCTGCTGCTCGCCGTGGTGACGGCCGAGGCGGTGCTCCAGGTGGTGGTCGCCGCCTCGCCCCTGGACTTCTGGCGGGCCGGGCTGATGGTGGTGCTCGGTCTCGCGCTGCTGCTGCGCCATCGCCGCTGGCAATGGCTGCTGCCGGTGCTCCTGGCGGTCAATGCCCTGTCACTGTCGGTCTCGGTGCTGATCATCGTCACCTACGCCTACTCCACGCGCAGCCACCATCGACTGCTGATCTTCCTGATGGCGGTGCTGGCCGTGATCACGGGCGCGGTGCCCTCGCTGCTCGAACTGGGTCTCGGACCGCGCATCGGGCTGATGGGGCTGGTGCTGATCGTCCTGGTGGTGACCGCCTCGGCCGCGACCGGCATGTACACCTCGACCCGGCGGGCCCTGCTGGCCCAGCTGCAGCAGCGCGCGGAGCAGGCCGAATCCGGCCGGGCGGTCGCGGAGGACCAGGCACGGCGTGCTGAGCGCACCCGGATCGCCCGCGAGATGCACGACATCGTCGCCCACAAGATCTCCCTGGTGGCCATGCATGCCGGGGCGCTCGAGGTGAACCCGAACCTCGAGCGCGCCCAGGTCCAGCAGTCCGCCGGCCTCATCCGTCAGACCGCCACGACCGCGCTCTCGGAGCTGCGGGAGGTGCTGGGCGTGCTGCGCGGCGACGGCGAGGAGGCGCCGCTCGCGCCCCAGCCGACCTGGGAGGACGTGCGCCGCCTGGTGACCACCTCGCAGGAGGCCGGGATCGGCGTGGACCTCTTCGACTTCATCGACGACGAGGTGCCCGATCCCCTCGCGCGCACCGCCTACCGGGTGGTGCAAGAAGGGCTGACCAACATCCACAAGCACGCCCTGCACACCAGGGCGCGGGTGGCGCTGATCGGCGAGCCCGGCACGGAGCTGGTCATAGAGGTCAGTAATGTGCTCCCCAAGGGGTTCACGACCGATCTCCCCGGGGCCCGAATGGGACTCTCGGGGATCGAGACGCGGGTGACGCACGCGGGCGGGACCATCACGTCGGGACCCACCGACGACGGACGATTCGAAGTGAGGGCGGTGATCCCGTGGCCGACGGCGACGTGACGCGCGTAGGACTGATCGACGACGATTCCCTGGTGCGCGCCGGGCTGGCGATGATCCTCGGGGCAGATCCCGGCATCGAGGTCGTCGCCCAGGGCAGCGACGGCGCGGAGGCGGTGACGCTGGTGCAGAAGCATCGCCCGGACGTGCTGCTGATGGACGTGCGGATGCCGAAGCTCGACGGCATCGCGGCGACCGAGGCGGTCAGCGCACTGTCGAATCCGCCCAAGATCGTCATGCTCACCACCTTCGACATGGACGAGTACGTGTTCCAGGCCCTCGAAGCCGGGGCCAGCGGCTTCCTGCTCAAGGACACCCCGCCCCACGACCTGGCTCGAGCCGTCCACGTGGTCGCCCGGGGCGAGGCGATGCTCTCCCCCACCATCACGAGGCGGATGCTCTCCCACTTCTCAGAGGCCAAACCGGGTTCGCGCCAGGACCGCCATCCGGGGCTCGACCAGCTCACCGAGCGGGAGACCGAGGTGCTCGGCGCGGTCGGCGCCGGGCTCTCCAACGCCCAGATCGGCATGCGGCTGTTCATGAGCGAGGCGACCGTGAAGGCGCACGTCTCGAAGATCTTCGCGAAGCTGGACTGCACCAACCGCGTGCAGATCGCGATCATCGCCCACGAGGCCGGGCTCACCGACCTCGACGCCGACGCGGGCGCCTGACCTCAGCCGGGCGGGTCCCGGTCCCGGCCGGCCCGGGCCACCTCCGTCAGCCGGGCCCAGTCGCCAGTCAGCCCCGTCCGCCGACCAGACCCGTCACCGGTCAGCCCCAGCCGCCGACC
>JAKDUN010000366.1 GCA_030457675.1 Brachybacterium sp.
GAGGGGGCGGGGCGTGCCCGGGGCCGGGCCCGGTCACGCCCCCGTGGTGCGACTCAGAGGCCGGGCACGAGGGAGACCTTCACCGAGGCGCCGGCGGAGTCGCCGACCTGGTCCAGGGCCTTCTGGACGTCACCGAGCCCGTACTGGTGCGTGCAGATCTCGTCCATGGGCAGCACGCCGGACTCGATGATCTTGATGGCCGCCGGCCAGCAGTTCGGGCCCAGGTGGGCGCCGAGCACGTCGAGCTCCTTGTCGTCGGAGATGATCGACCAGTCCACGGTGACGTCGTCCTTGAACACCGAGTACTCGACGAAGGTGCCGAGCTTGCGCAGGAGGTTCAGGCCCTGCGCCACGGCGCTGGGATGGCCGGTGCACTCGATGTACACATCGGCGCCGTAGCCGCCCGTGAGGCCGCGGATCTCCTCGTAGATGTCGACCTTCGAGGGATTGAGGGTGAGGTCGGCACCGCACTTCGCCGCGAGCTCGAGCTTGGCGTCGTCGAAGTCGAGGGCGATCACCCTCTTCGGCGTCTTGTGGCTCGCGCCGATGACGGCCCCGAGCCCGATCGGGCCACAGCCGGCGACCACGACCACGTCATCGAAGCTGAGGTTCGCCCGCTCGACCGCGTGCAGGGAGCACGACAGCGGCTCCGCGAAGGCCGCGTGCTGCGGCGGCAGGTCCTTGGAGACCTTGTGGGCCCGGGCGAGGGCGGGGACGACCATGTACTCGGCCATCGCGCCGTGGTAGCTCTTGAAGCCGAACATCGCGTGGGGGGCGCACATCCAGTACCAGCCGCGCTGGCAGTACATGCACTCGCCGCACGGCACGATCTGCTCGCAGGCGATGCGGTCCCCGACCTCGACGCCGTGGTGCGAGAGCGCGTCGGGGGAGCCGGAGACCACTTCGCCGACGAGCTCGTGCCCCGGGGTGATGCCGGGCTGGACCCAGCGCTCACGGTTCTCGTCGCCCCAGAACTTGGCGGCGCCGTGATAGCACTTCAGGTCGCTCGCGCACACGCCGACCGCCTCGACCCGGATGAGCAGCTCGCCCTCCGCGGGGGTGGGGACGTCGATCTGCTCGAGTCGGTAGTCCTCGGGCGCATGCATCACGACGGCCTGCATTGACTTCGCGATCTGTGTCATCTGACAACTCTCCTTCGATACGTGCCGGCGGCCACGAGGCGTCGGCCCAAACCGGGGAACCGCACGAGAGCGACCCCATGATGTGTGAGCCTAAGCACTCGCGGAACAATCGTCAAGCACAAATGTTCCACTCGATGCCGACGAGCATCCGTTCGAGGGTCGAGCGGCGCGGGGTCCGGGGCTCAGGACCGAGCGAGCAGCGCCTCCGCCGTGGGGACATCGGTGATCAGCGTCGTGAACAGGCCGGTCTTCGCGCCGGCGAGGATCGAGACCGTCTTGGCGGGTCCCGCGGCCAGCGCGATCGAGGAGGGGATCGCTCGCAGCTGCTCGAGGGAGGGGCGGACCAGGCGATCCGATCCCGGATAGGGGATCGTCCGGCCCTCCGGGTCGTAGAAGTGCAGGCAGACATCCCCGACCGCCCGCTGGAGCGCCGGATCCTCCCGAGGCACGACGGAGGTCAGCGCCGGCCGGTCGAGGTACGGGGAGCCGAGCCCGGTGACCACCGCCCGCGCTCTCCCCCACAGGGACGTGATCTCCAGGAAGCTGGGGTCGGCCTGCAGCGAGTCCCACAGGCTCGCACTGGGAAGCGCCGGCGCGAAGGCGAAGCGCGGCTCCGCGCCGGTGCGGTCCGCGAAGGCGCGCACGATCTCGTTGGTCTGGAACGTCGGGTCGGATTCCTGCTGGCCGCCCACCGTCGGCGCGACGATCACCCCGGGCAGCTCCGGCAGCCCGGCGGCGTGGCTCACCGCATGGGTGGTGGTCCCCGAGGAGACCAGCAGAACCTCGCCGCGGCGGAGCTCGAGCCGGCACAGCTCCTCTCCCAACAGCTCCCCCAGTCCGCGGTACTCGCGCTGGACCTGATCCCCCGGCGCGAGAAGCACGTTCTCGATCCCGAGCAGGTCTCGCACCTCGTGCCCGAGCTCCACCAGGTCGACGGTGGGGACATCGAGCACGTCGATCCGGACCATGCCGATCCGTCGCGCCTCCGCCAGCAGCTTGCTGACGGACGGGCGGGAGACGCCCACCCTGTCAGCGACCTCCGCCTGACGGAGCCCGTCGAGGTAGTACGCGGAGGCGGCGCGGTGGAGCAGCTGCAGGTCCATCGAGGTCTCGAGCATGACGCTCCTCCTCATCGTCGGGTCGGGCCGCAGCGCTGAGGGGATCTGCAGCGTGGGCGGAAGTCCATAGGAGATTCCCCGCCGCTCCACGGCGCAGGCAGGAGCTGCCACGGAGAACAATTGTTCCGCACTTCTGTTGGCAGGGCAAGCGGCAATGCCGGGTCCGGCCAGGGGCGACGAAGCGCCGAGTCGGTCCGCGAGCTCGCGTCGAACCTCCCGGACGGCACCGCCCTTCGATGGCAGGATAGGTCGGCACGCCTCGTCCTGCACGGCCCGTGCATGCCGCGCGCGCCCGGGCGCGGGGAGGCGACGCGGGGCGGACGATCGGAACTGGAGAGGAGGCACGCCATGACGGGAACTGCGACCGTGGCGCTCGGCGTCGACGTGGGCACCGCGAGCACCAAGGGCGTGCTGGTCGCCCTCGACGGGACGATCCTGCGCAGCGCCGTCCGCGAGCACACCGTCCAGCGCCCGGCCCCGGGGCAGGTGGAGATGGACGCCGAGATCTGGTGGGCCGAGTTCGTCTCGATCGTCCAGGAGCTCACCGCTCCCGGGGACGCGACGGTCACCGCCGTCGGCGTCTCGGGGATGGGCCCCTGCGTGCTGCTGACGGACGAGGGCGGGGCCCCCGTGCGCCCGGCGATCCTCTACGGGGTCGACACCCGGGCCGAGGAGCAGATCCACCGACTCACCAATGTGCTCGGACGGGAGGAGATCCTCGCCCACTGCGGCGCCCTGCTGACCTCGCAGTCCGCCGGGCCC
>JAKDUN010000367.1 GCA_030457675.1 Brachybacterium sp.
CGAGGTCAGCCACACGTAGACGGGGAACACGATCAGCAGCAGCACCGTGAGCGGCCAGGCGTACCAGGCGCTGATGGCGAGCACTGCGACGGTGGTGATGAGCATCGATGCGAAGGAGTTCGACATCATCTTGGTGAAGTTCGTGATCTCGGTGATCGAGCGGTTCAGCCGCGCCACGATGGTGCCGGTGATCTCGCCGTCGAACCAGCGCTGCGGCAGGTGCAGCAGCTTGTCGTAGTAGCGCACCGAGAGGATCGTGCGCATCCGGTTGCTCATCACATCGCCGAACCAGCCGCCGACGTTCGAGATCACGGTGACGGCCAGCTCTGCGACCAGCACTGCGGCGGCGATCAGGATGACGGTGCGCACAGCGGTGCCGGTCTCGCCCTGCCCGCCCACAGCGCCCGCGACGGTGTCGGTCGCATTGCCGATCAGGAAGGGGACCGCCAGGCCCGCGACCGCGGTGAGCACCGAGCAGACGATGATCGCGGTGTACAGCGGGGCGAGGGCACGGGTGAAGCGGACGATGCGCAGCAGGGAGGACACCGCTCAAGCGTAGGCGCTCCGCCGGGGCTCTATCGGGGCTCTAGGGGGTGCCGTGCCTCTCGAGCACGCCTGCTCTCTCGAGCATTGCAGAGTTGGCGAATGGAGCGCCCAGAACACCACATCTGCAACGGTCGACGGGTGAGGCGGCCGTTCAGTCCGACTTCGGGCCGACGACCCCCAGCAGCACTCCGAGGGAGATCCTCTCCCCGGCCCGGCGGCGTCGCAGCAGACCGCTGACCAGCGCGTAGGGCACCAGCATCACGAAGCCGACGGCGCTGAGGAGCAGGATCGCCACCACGATCGAACCGTTGCCGTCCTCCGCGCCGGTGCGGGCGACCAGCAGGGCGGCGGCGATATTGCGCTGGCTGGTGAGGATCGCGGGGCCGTCGACCACCGTGAGGGTGTCCCCCGCCAGATCTCCGGAGAGGCGCCCGGCGACGAAGGCGAGGGCCACCAGGCCCACGGCGACCAGCAGCACCGGGGAGAGGATCAGGCTCAGCACCAGGCTGCTGTTGGCGCCGAAACCGGAGAGGAACATCAGCACGGCGGAGACCGCGGCGACGCTGCCCGCGATGCGGGCGAATCTGTCGGACCACCCCGGCCAGACGGCGGCGATGACGATGCCGGCGATCATCGGCGAGAGCATCGTGCCCAGCAGCAGCTGCGCCACCGACCAGCCGTGGACGGACACGTCGCGCAGCAGGAACGGCACCACCAGCGGCATGAACAGGATCGAACCGAGCAGCAGCACCGCCATCGGGCCGGCGGTCTCGCCGTAGGGGATGCGGGCCATCGCGCCGAGCTGCAGCACGAAAGGGGCGCCGGCGGCGCACAGGGCGATGACGAAGCCCTCGCCGGTCTGCTGCGGCAGCAGGTCGCTGAGCAGCCAGACCAGCAGCGTGCCGACAGCGGGGACCACCACGAAGTTCGCGCCGAGCACGGAGAAGACGGTGCGGCGGTCGCGCAGCTGCTTGCGGAAGGCGCGCAGCGGGGTGCGCAGCCCCATCGAGAGCATGGAGGCGATCGCGAAGATCGGCACGCTGATGTTGATCAGCGCGCCGAGCAGGGATTCGAGCGTATGCACCTCGGCAGGCTACGCGGCTCGGCTGAAGGAGTCGCTGAACCGTGCGCCGAAGGTCATCAGATCCACCCGTTCTCGGTCCCCGCCCGCACGGCCTCGGCGCGATTGGCGACCCCGAGCTTCCCGATCGCGGAGGAGATGTGGTTGCGCACGGTGCCCTCGGAGAGGAACAGGGTCTGCGCGATGCGGGCGGTGGTGCCGCCGGCGGCGGCGGTCTGCAGCACCTCGGTCTCCTTGAGCGTCAGGGGGCTCGCGCCGACGGCGAGGGACTGGGCGGCGAGCTCCGGATCCACCACGCGCAGACCTTGATGGACGCGGCGGATCGCATCGACCAGCTGCTCGACCGGGGTGTCCTTGACCATGAACCCGGTCGCGCCGGCCTCCATGGTGCGGCGCAGGTAGCCGGCCCTGCCGAAGGTGGTCAGCACGATGATCCGCGGTGCCCCCTCGGTCCCTCGCAGGGTCTCGGCGACGCCGATGCCATCCTCCGGCCCCGGCACCCCCTCGGCTGTGGTGCCGGCGGGCATCTGCACGTCCAGCAGCAGCACATCGGGCCGGTGCTCGGCGACGGCGACGAGGGTGCTCGCGCCGTCGGCCGCCTCCCCCACCACCTCGACATCGGATTCCAGACCCAGCAGCGCCACCAGGCCGGAGCGCAGGATCGCCTGGTCATCGGCGACCACCAGGCGGATCATGAGTCCGCTCCCATGATCGCCGTGATCCGGGTGCCGGTCTCACTCGTGCGGACATCGAGGTGGCCGCCGGCCAACGCGACCCGCGCCTCCAGACCGCGCAGCCCGGAGCGCTCCGCGCCCTGGGCCATGCCGACGCCGTCGTCCTCGATGCTCACCGAGTCCTCCTCGACGCTGATCTCGGCACGGTTGGCACGGGAGTGGCGCACGATATTGGTGACCCCTTCGCGGATCACGTAGCCGAACAGCTCGGCGAGGTCGTCGTTCAGCGGGGGCAGCGCGGTGGGGACCTCGGCCTGGATGCCGACGGTGGCCAGCACGGTGCGGGCGGAGGCGATCTCGGTGGCGGCGCGCACGTGCTGCATGCCGCTGGCGGTGGAGCGGACGTCGGCGAGCGCCTGGCGCACCGTGGCCTCGATGTGCTCGAGCTGGGCGCGGGCGGCCTCGGGATCGGAGTCCAGCAGGCGGCGGGCGAGCTGGGTGGAGATGGTCAGCGAGGTCAGGGAGTGGCCCACCAGGTCGTGCAGGTCCCGGCCGATCCGCTCGCGCTCCGCGGCGACGGCGAGGACGGCATTGCGCTGCTGGGCGGCCTCGAGCTGCTCCTGGAGGATCTGCTGGCGCACCCCGTAGCCGATGCCCCAGGCCATCACCGTGCCCATCACCGCCAGACCCGCGGCGATCGGCACCCAGAGGACGA
>JAKDUN010000030.1 GCA_030457675.1 Brachybacterium sp.
CCCCACCACCCCTCAGGAGCGCCATGACTGCCCAGACCCTCGACGGCAAGGCCACCGCGAAGACCATCAAGCAGGAGCTCACCGAGCGCGTGGCCCGGCTCCGGGAGGCCGGGCACGAACGCCCGGGACTGGCCACCGTGCTGGTCGGCGACGACCCCGGCAGCGCCGCCTATGTGCGCGGCAAGCATCGCGACAGCGAGCAGATCGGACTGACCTCGATCCAGAAGCAGCTCCCGGCCGACGCCACCCAGGCCGAGGTCGAGGCGATCGTCGATGAGCTGAACGCGGACCCGAGCTGCACCGGCTACATCGTGCAGCTCCCGCTGCCTAGGCAGATCGACACCGATGCGATCCTCGAGCGGATCGACCCCGCCAAGGACGCCGACGGGCTGCACCCGATGAACCTCGGCCGCCTGGTGCTCAACGCCAACAAGCCCATCGACACCCCGCTGCCCTGCACCCCGCGCGCCGTGATCGAGCTCGCCGAGCGCCACGGCCTGGACTTCCGGGGCAAGGACGTCGTGGTCGTCGGCCGCGGCATCACCGTGGGCCGCTCCATCGGCGCCCTGCTCACCCGTCGCGAGTACAACGCGACGGTCACCCTGTGCCACACCGGCACCGCCGACCTGCCCGCCCACCTGCGCCGCGCCGACGTGATCGTCGCCGCCGCGGGTTCAGAGCACCTCGTGCGCGTCGAGGACGTCAAGCCCGGCGCGGTGGTGTTCGACGTCGGCGTCTCCCGCCGTGAGGACCCCGAGGGCGGGAGAGCGACGCTGGTGGGCGACGTGGACCCGGCGGTCGCCGAGACCGCCGGCTGGCTCAGCCCCAATCCCGGCGGCGTCGGGCCGATGACCCGTGCGCTGCTGCTGAAGAATGTCGTCGAGGCGGCCGAGCGCGCCACCGGAATCGAGGTGCCCGCATGACCTTCACCCTCGCCACCGTCAACGTCAACGGCCTGCGCGCCGCCGCCCGGAAGGGGATGGGCGACTGGCTCGCCGAGACCTCCGCCGACGTCATCACCCTGCAGGAGGTGCGGGCACCCGAGGAGCTGCTCGCCGACCTGGTGGGGGAGGACTGGAGCATCGTGGGGGAGGCCTCCCAGCTCAAGGGTCGTGCAGGTGTCGCGATCGCCGCCCGCACCTCGCTGGAGGGGATCGATCTGGGCGGCGCGCGCCGCGGGCTGCCCGGCCTGGACGCGGACGCGCACACCGGACGCTGGCTCGAGGCCGACCTCGCGGACCCGCTCGGCGACGGCACCGCGATGACCGTCATCTCCTGCTACATGCACTCGGGCAACACCGAGAAGCCGCAGACCATGACCGACAAGTACGAGTTCCTGGACGTCATGATGGAGCGCCTCGAAATGCTCCGCACCGACGGCCGCCACGTGGTCCTCACCGGTGACATCAACATCGCCCACACCGAGTGGGACATCAAGAACTTCAAGGGCAACCGGAAGTCCGCCGGCTTCCTGCCCGAGGAGCGCGCCTACCTCGACCGGCTCACGACGGAGCTCGGCTGGGTCGATGTGCACCGCACCCAGCACGGTGAGGGCCCCGGCCCCTACACCTGGTGGTCCCAGCGCGGCAAGGCCTTCGACAACGACTCCGGCTGGCGGATCGACTACCAGCTGGCCACCCCGGAGCTCGCCGCTCACGCCGGCTCCGCACAGGTGGACCGCGCCCCCAGCTACGACACCCGCTGGTCCGACCACGCGCCGCTGGTGATCAGCTACACCTGAGCCGCCCCCGGCGGCAGCTCCTCCTGAGCCGCCTCCCGGCGGCACGGCCGGGTCCGCCGACGGTGCTATCCTCGCTCCGTCAGGCAGGCCCGCGACGGGGTCGCGGCCGGTGCTCTCACAAGGGGCACGAACCCCCGGGCGGCCCCGGGGCGAGACATATACGGACTGCACCGCCGCGTTCGCATATCTCTCGGAAGGACCCCGTCATGGCCATCGTCTCCACCCACGTCGCCCGCACCCTCGCCCAGCACGTCCACGAGGTGTTCGGCCTCATGGGCAACGGCAACGCCTACTTCCTCGACGCCCTGCTGCGCGAGACGGATGCGACCTTCACCGCCGTCCGCCACGAGGCCGGGGCCGTGGTCGCCGCCGACGCGCACTTCCGCACCTCCGGCCGGATCGCTGCGGCGACCACCACCTACGGCGCCGGATTCACCAACACCCTCACGGCGCTGGCCGAGGCGGCCCAGGCCCGCATCCCGCTGGTGCTGGTGGTCGGGGACGAGCCCACCTCCGGGCCCCGTCCCTGGGATGTGGATCAGATCGCCCTGAGCTCCGCCGTCGGGGCGCGCACCTACACCGTCGGCCGGATCGACGCCGCGGCAGCCACCGTCACCGCGATCGAGCACGCGCTGGCCTACCGGGTGCCGGTGGTCCTCGCGATCCCCTACGACGTCGCCCAGCTCGACATCGGCGAGGTCCCCACGGTCCCGGGCCCCGGCAGCTCTGCGCCGCTGGCCCCCACCGCGGACTTCACCCGCGCCGCGATCCGGCGGCTGGCGACGGACCTCTCCGCCGCGGAACGGCCGCTGCTGCTGGCCGGGCGAGGCGCCTGGCTGGCCGGAGCGGGCCACGCCCTCGGCGAGCTCGCCGAGGCGACCGGAGCCCTCACCGCCACCACCGCGCTGGGGCGCGGGATCTTCCCGGAGGACCATTTCGACCTCGGCGTCGCCGGAGGGTTCGGAGCGCCCGGTGCCATGGCGGCGGTGCAGGACGCGGACGTGGCCGTGGTGGTCGGGGCGGACCTGAACCAGTTCACCATGCGATTCGGCGAACTGTTCCATCCGGAGACCACGGTGTGGCAGATCGACACCGCCCCGGCCGCGACCCACGCCCGGGTGGGCGGCTTCGTGCGCGCCGATGCTCGGCTGGGGACCGAGGCGGTCAGCAGTGCGCTCGTCGACCAGGCGCGACCCCGGGCCCCGTGGCGGGAGAGCGTGGACGCCCCGCAGCTGCGCACCCATGCCGTGGGCGCGGAGCTGGCCGAGGACGGCCGTCTCGATCCGCGCGCCGCGGCCGCCCGCCTGGCCCAGCTGCTGCCCGAGGACCGCGTCGTGGTCTCCGACGGCGGTCACTTCATCGCCTGGGCCAACATGTACTGGCCCATCACCGATCCTCACCGGATGGCGATGGTCGGCACCGCGTTCCAGTCGATCGGGCTGGGATGGCCCAGCGTGCCCGGTGCCGCACGCGCCAACCCCGACTCCACCGTGGTCCTGACCAGTGGTGACGGGGGAGGGGCGATGGCCCTGGCCGACCTCGAATCGGCGGTCCGCAGCGCCGGGGGGCGTGGGATCGCCGTGGTCTGGAACGACGCCGCCTACGGCGCGGAGGTCAACCTCTACGGGCTCAAGGGCCTGGTGCGCGAGCCCATGCTGATCCCGGAGATGGACTTCGCCGCCCTCGGGCGGGCCGCCGGGGCCGAAGGGGTCATCGTGCGGAGGCTGGAGGACCTCGACCGGCTGCGCAGCTGGAGCCTGGAGGCAGTCGAGGAACGCTCCTTCCTCGTGCTGGACCTGCGGATCTCGGGAACCGTCATCGCGCCGTACCAGGAAGAGGTCATCCGCGTGAACTCCTGAGCGGCGGGCCGGCGCCCGGACCTCCGTCGTACTTCGGACACGAAGGGATATGAGCCGAACGACCGGTGCTCGAGGGAACAGCAGTCCTGCAGCTCACAAGAGATCTACGCCCGCCGACTGGGCGGGAGAGCCCCCCGGACAGCACGAGGCCCCGCCCGGAACCTTCCCGGGCGGGGCCTCGATGCGAGCAGGCGGCGCAGCTCAGACGCGACCGGTGATCACGGCCTGCTTCACCTCGGCGATCGCCTTGGTCACCTGGATCCCGCGGGGGCAGGCCTCGGTGCAGTTGAAGGTGGTGCGGCAGCGCCACACGCCCTCCTTGGAGTTCAGGATCTCCAGACGCTGCTCACCGGCATCATCGCGGGAGTCGAAGATGAAGCGGTGCGCGTTGACGATCGCGGCCGGGCCGAAGTACTGCCCATCGGTCCAGAACACCGGGCACGAAGAGGTGCAGGCGGCGCAGAGGATGCACTTGGTGGTGTCATCGAAGCGCTCTCGCTGCTCGGCGGTCTGCAGACGCTCACGGCTGGGCTCCTGCCCGCCGGCGACCAGGAAGGGCATGACCTCCTTGTAGGAGTCGAAGAACGGCTCCATGTCGACGATCAGGTCCTTCTCCACCGGCAGGCCCTTGATGGGCTCGACGGTGATGGGCTTGTTGATGTCGAGGTCCTTGAGCAGGGTCTTGCAGGCCAGGCGATTGCGGCCGTTGATCCGCATCGCATCCGAGCCGCAGATGCCGTGGGCGCAGGAGCGGCGGAAGGTGAGCGAGCCGTCCACGTGCCACTTGATCTCGTGCAGGGCGTCCAGCACGCGGTCGGTGCCCTGCATCGTGACGGTGAAGTCCTCCCAGCGCTCGCCCTTCTCGCTGTCGGGATCGAAGCGCGAGATGCGCAACGTGACCTCGAACGAGGGAATCTCACCCGCGCCGGTCTCGGTCTGGGACTTCTCAGCGACGGCAGTCATCAGAACGTACGCTCCTTCGGCTCGTAACGGGTGATCACGACGGGCTTGGTGCCCATCCGGATCGTGGTGCCCTCGAGGCCCTCCTCGTCAGGGAGGGTGCGGTAGGCCATGGTGTGGGAAAGGAAGTTGACGTCGTCGCGCGTCTCGAAGTCCTCACGGAAGTGGCCGCCGCGGGACTCCTTGCGCTCGAGCGCACCGAGCGCCACGATCTCCGCGAGGTCCAGCAGGAAGCCGAGCTCCACTGCTTCCATCAGGTCCAGGTTGTAGCGCTTGCCCTTGTCCTGGATGGCGACGGTCTCGTAGCGCTTCTTGAGGTCCTTGATGTCGGCCAGAGCCTTGCGGCAGGTCTCGTCGGTGCGGAACACCTGGACGTTGGCGTCCATGGTCACCTGCAGCGCGATACGGATGTCGGCGATGCGATCCTCGGTGGCGGGCCGGTCGCGCAGCCGCTGGAGCAGCTCCACGGTGGGCGTCTCGAGGCCCTCGGGCAGCTCCGGCAGATCCACCTCGTCGGCGTGCTCCGCGGCGGCGATGCCTGCACGGCGGCCGAAGACGTTGATGTCCAGCAGCGAGTTGGTGCCCAGACGGTTGCCGCCGTGCACCGAGACGCAGGCGGTCTCGCCCGCCGCGTACAGCCCGGGGATCACATCGGTCGCGTTGCGCAGCACCTCGCCGCGGATGTTGGTGGGGATGCCACCCATGCCGTAGTGCGCGGTGGGGAACACCGGGATCGGGTCCGTGTAGGGCTCCACGCCGAGGTAGGTGCGGGCGAACTCGGTGATGTCCGGGAGCTTCGCGTCGATGTGCGAGGGCTCCAGGTGGGTGAGGTCGAGGTAGACGTAGTCCTTCTTGGGACCGGCGCCGCGACCCTCGCGCACCTCGTTCGCCATCGCGCGTGCGACCACGTCGCGAGGAGCGAGGTCCTTCAACGTCGGGGCGTAGCGCTCCATGAAGCGCTCCATCTCGTTGTTGCGCAGGATGCCGCCCTCGCCGCGGGCCGCCTCGGACAGGAGGATGCCCAGCCCGGCCAGGCCCGTCGGATGGAACTGGAAGAACTCCATGTCCTCCAGCGGGATGCCGCGACGGAACGCCATCGCGGGACCGTCACCGGTGAGGGTGTGGGCGTTCGAGGTGGTCTTGAAGATCTTGCCGAAGCCGCCGGAGGCGAAGACGACGGACTTCGCGCGGAAGATGTGGATCTCGCCGGTGGCCAGCTCGTAGGTGACCACGCCGGAGGCGCGCACGCCCTCGTCACTGCGGGGATCGCCGGTCATCAGCACATCGAGCACGTAGTACTCGTTGAAGAACTCCACGTCCTGCTTCACACAGTTCTGGTAGAGCGTCTGCAGGATCATGTGACCGGTGCGGTCCGCGGCGTAGCAGGAGCGGCGCACCGGCGCCTCACCGTGATCTCGGGTGTGGCCGCCGAAGCGACGCTGGTCGATCTTGCCCTCGGGGGTGCGGTTGAAGGGCAGGCCCATCTTCTCGAGGTCGAGCACCGCGTCGATGGCCTCCTTGGCCATCACCTCGGCGGCGTCCTGATCGACGAGGTAGTCGCCGCCCTTGACGGTGTCGTAGGTGTGCCACTCCCAGTTGTCGTCCTCGACGTTGGCCAGCGCGGCGCACATGCCGCCCTGGGCCGCACCGGTGTGGGAGCGGGTGGGGTAGAGCTTGGTGACGACGGCGGTGCGGGCGTGCTTGGAGGACTCCAGGGCGGCGCGCATGCCGGCGCCACCGGCGCCGACGATCACCACGTCGTAGTTATGGGTCTGCATGTCTGGTGACTGCTCCGTTTCGGGTCGACCGGGAAGTGGGTGGGCGACCGGCGGACCGGTCGTCCGGGGTGTCAGCCCTCGCAGAAGGAGGGCAGCAGGCTCGGCTCGGCGCCGACGGGGCACGGATCGAAGGTGAAGATCACCAGGGTGCCGAGGATGATCGTGACGATCACGGCGAAGTAGAGCAGGCCCTTGAGGATCATGCGGAGACGGTCGCCGCGTGCATAGTCGTTGATGATCGTGCGCACGCCGTTGCCGCCGTGGAGGAGTCCCAGCCACAGCATCAGCAGGTCCCAGACCTGCCAGAAGGGGGATGCCCATTTGCCGCCGACGAAGGCGAAGTCGATGCCCTTGACTCCCTCGCCCAGCCACAGGTTCACGAAGAGGTGGCCGAAGACGAGGATGACCAGCAGCATGCCGGAGGCGCGCATGAACAGCCACGAGAGCATCTCGGAGTTGATCCCGCGCTGGGCCGTGCGGCGGTAGCGGGTGCTCGGATCGGGGATGGAGGTGGTGGACATCGTGATCACGCTCCGAACATGTGCATGAGGTGACGGGGGAGGAAGCCGGCCATGAGGACGACCCACACGATCACGACGCCCCAGAACATGGAGCGCTGACGCTGAGGGCCCTGGGACCAGAAGTCCACCAGGATGAGGCGCAGGCCGTTGAGCGCATGGAAGAGGATCGCGCCGACGAGGCCGACCTCGCCGAGGCCGAACACCACGGTCTTGTAGTGGCCGATCACCTCGTTGTAGGCCTCGGGGGAGACGCGGACGAGGGCGGTGTCCAGGACGTGCACCAGCAGGAACAGGAAGATGAGCATTCCTGAGATGCGGTGGGCGACCCAGGACCACATGCCTTCGCGTCCGCGATAGAGCGTCCCGGATTGGGCTGAAGCCACGGAGATCCTCCAGAAGCGTCGGGATGGGGGCCGGGAACGGTGATGAGATGCCGCGGCATGCGGCGCGCGGTCCTCCGGAACCAGGCTCCGGACGGCGGTCGCGACGTGGACCGCGCTGGGGCGGCCATTTCACGACACGGCGACATCATCATCGCCCCCGACAGGGGCCTCTTCAGCGTAGCACCAGGCAGGGGCTGTGCTGTGCGTTCCCCAGCGAGTCATCGCAGGGTGCGGCGGGCCCTCGTCGGTGCAGGAATGCGCTTCGATACCCTGGGCTGATGCCCCAGCATCCCTTTGTGCCCGTGATCCCGGCAGGCGGCGCCGGGACGCGACTGTGGCCGCTCTCACGCCGCTCGCGTCCGAAGTTCCTGCTGGATCTGACGGGCGCGGGTCGCAGCCTCCTGCAGGGCACGGTGGAGCGCCTGGCGCCGCTGGCCGATGGGCCCCCGATCGTGGTCACCGGCGCCGCGCACGAGGCCGCCGTGCGGGAACAGGTCGGTGGTGCGGGCGCTGCGCGGGTGGTGGCCGAGCCCTCTCCGCGCAACTCGATGCCGGCGATCGCGCTCGCCGCGGCGCTGGTCGAGCGGGAGCAGCCCGAGGCAGTCATCGGTTCCTTCGCCGCTGATCACCTGGTCGAGGATCCCGAGGCATTCGCTCGTGCGGTGGCGATCGCTCGCGAGACCGCCGAACGCGGATATCTGGTGACCCTGGGGATCGCGCCCACCCACCCCGCCACCGGATTCGGGTACATCGAGCAGTCGGCGGCGGAGGGGCCCACCGCCCCTGGCGGCAGTGCTGGCGGGCCTGGTGCGCTCCCGCCCGGCGCCCATCCGGTGACCCGGTTCGTCGAGAAGCCGGATCGAGAACGTGCCGAGCAGTTCCTGGCCACCGGCCGCTTCCTCTGGAACGCCGGGATGTTCGTGGTGAGGGCCTCGGTGCTGCTCGACGAGCTGGCGGTGCAGATCCCGTCCCTGGCTGCCGGAGCCCGCGAGATCGCGGCCGCCCACGGCACCGCGCAGCACCAGGATGTGCTCGAGCGGGTCTGGCCGCGGCTGACCGCGATCGCGATCGACCACGCGCTGGCGGAGCCCCTGGCCGCCGACGGCAGGGTCGCGGTGGTGCCGGCCGCCTTCGGCTGGGATGACGTGGGTGACTTCGCCGTCCTCGCCCGGCAGCTGCGCGAGCATCATGCCGCACCCGCCCAGAGGGACGGCGACGAGAGCGATGGCGGCGAGGGCAGCGATCGCCGCAGTGGCAGCGGTGGCAGCGGTGGCAGTGGTGGCAACGGTGGCAGTGACGGCAGTGACGGCAGTGACGTTCGGGTGCTGGGAAGCGCGACGGTCGATGCCGTCGCCTCCCGGGCCACGGTGTACGGTTCCACCGATCGCCACATCGCCCTGGTCGGGCTGGACGGCATCAGCATCGTGGACACCGAGGACGCGCTGCTGGTGCTCGCCGACGAGCAGGCGCAGGATCTGTCCGTGCTCGTCGCGCGCCTCGAACAGCGCGGGCTGGGCCACCTGCGCTGACGTCGACCGCCCGCAGCGGCCACCGCGAGGGCGTCGGCCACCCTCGCACCGGCGGCGGCCGTCCCGACGGAATGCAGGGGAGTGCACAGGTGGAGCAGACGCAGCAGGTCCTGCTGGGGACCGCGGAGCAGCGGTCGATGCTGGGGCCGACGGGTCTGATCGCCCGTACGGTCGCCGACTCGGAGGACGCGCTGCGCGAGGTGCGCAGGCACCTCCATCGCCACCCCGAGCTCTCGCACCAGGAGCACGCCACCACCGACTTCATCGAGGAGCACCTGCGCGGTCTGGGACTCTCCCCGCAGCGGATGGCGCACACCGGACTGATCTGCGACATCACCGGCGAGGACCCCTCCCTGGGGCTGACGGCTCTGCGCGCCGACATGGACGCGCTCGGCATCCCCGAGCTGACCACGGTCGCCTTCCGCTCGACCGTCGAGGGCGTCTCCCATGCCTGCGGGCATGACGTGCACATGAGCGCCGTTCTCGGCGCGGCGACCGCGCTGGTCCGGGTCGCCGATGCCGGCGGTCTGCGCCGCGGGGTGCGGCTGGTGTTCCAGCCTGCCGAGGAGATGCATCCCTGCGGCGCCCTCGAGCTGATCGGCCAGGACGTGCTGGACGGGGTCGACTCGATCCTCGCCCTGCACTGCGACCCCGGGGTCGATGTCGGTCATGTGGGTCTGAAGTCCGGCCCGATCACCTCGGCCACCGACCCGGTGAAGGTCCAGGTGCGCGGCGCGGGCGGGCACACCTCGCGCCCCCACCTCACCCAGGACCTCATCTATGCGCTGGGCTCGATCGTCACCCAGCTCCCGGCGGCGCTGAACCGACGGATGGATCCACGCTCCGGCGTGAATCTGACCTGGGGCAGCATTCATGCCGGCTCGGCCTTCAACGCGATCCCCAGCAGCGGCACCCTGGAGGGGACCCTGCGCTGCCTGGACCACGAGGCGTGGGACCAGGCGGAGGAGCTGCTGGAGACGATCCTGGCGGATCTCGTGCGCCCCTGGGGCGTGGAGGCGCGGGTGAGCCACGACCGCGGTGTGCCGCCGGTGTCCAACGCCCCCTCCAGCGTCGACGTGCTGTCCTCGGCGGTGCGGGGAGTGCTGGGCCTGGACAACCTCGACCCGGCCGCCCAGTCCCTGGGCGGTGAGGACTTCGCCTGGTACCTGGAGAAGGTGCCCGGCGCCCTCGCGCGGCTCGGCACCCGCACCCCGGGTGGACGCAGCTACGACCTGCACATGGGCGATCTGATGATCGATGAACGAGCGATCGGCATCGGCGCCTCGGTCCTCGCGGCCGCCTGCGTCCAGCGGGACCTGCTGCCCGTCTGAGGCGGCCGGGGCCCCGGCCGCCGCACCCCGCGCGGCTGCATATACGGCACATCCGCGTCGATTTCATAACGGTTCCACGGACTGGGACCGAAGTGGTCCCTCAGGGCGCTGCGCGCGGATATGGTCACTGGCGCACTGCGACAGCGCTGTCGCATCGGAACCCCCGGGGAGTTTCCGGCCCCGCACCTGACCGAAGGAACCTTCATGAAGAGCATCACGCGTGCGCTCGCCCTGGTGGGCGCCGGCGCCCTGACCCTCGCCGCCTGCGGCACGGCCCCGGAGGAGACCGCTGGTGGCGGCGGCAGCGATGCCGGCGGTGCCTCCAGCGACTACAAGGCCTGCATGGTCTCCGACGCCGGCGGCTGGGACGACAAGTCCTTCAACGAGTCCAGCTACAAGGGGCTGCAGAATGCCGAGGAGTCCCTCGACATCCAGACGCAGACTGCGGAGTCCACGACCGTCTCCGACTTCGCCCCGAACATCAACAACATGGTGACCCAGGGCTGCGACCTGATCATCACCGTCGGCTTCCTGCTGGCCCCGGCCACCGGTGCCGCCGCCCAGGAGCACCCCGATACCGACTTCGCGATCGTGGACTCCACCGCCCAGGACGCCGACGGCAACCCGATCGAGCTCGAGAACGTCAAGCCTCTCGAGTTCAACACCGCCGAGGCCGCGTTCCTGGCCGGCTACCTCGCCGCGGGCATGACCGAGACCGGCAAGGTCGCCACCTACGGCGGCGTGGACATCCCCACCGTCACCATCTTCATGGACGGCTACGTCGACGGCGTCGCCCACTACAACGAGACCCACAGCGAGGACGTCGAGGTGCTCGGCTGGAACAAGGAGGAGCAGTCCGGCTCCATCGTCGGCACTTTCGAGGACCAGTCCAAGGGCAAGGCAGTCTCCGACGAGTTCTACAGCGCGGGCGCCGACATCATCATGCCGGTGGCCGGCCCCGTCGGCGCCGGCACCCTCGCCTCCGCCAAGGAGGGCGAGGACCGCAAGGTGATCTGGGTCGACGCCGACGGCTTCGAGACCAACGCGTCCGATCCCGAGGCCCAGGAGGTCATCCTCACCTCCGTCATGAAGGAGATGACCGTGGGCGTCGAGGACGTCATCACCGGTGCCGCCGGCGGCGAGTTCGACGGGACCCCGTACGTGGGCACCCTCGAGAACGGTGGCGTGGGCCTGGCCCCGTACCACTCCTTCGAAGACGACGTCCCCGCCGAGCTCACCGAGGAGCTGGACGCCCTCGAGCAGGAGATCGTCAGCGGCGACGTGGTCGTCGAGTCCGAGGCATCCCCCGCGGGAGCCTGAGCATCCGCTGACCGGCGCGCGGTCCCCGCCTGCGAGGGCGGGGGCCGCGTCCCATGCTCGAACACCGCTGATCGAACACCGCCGTTCGAACACCGCAGTCTGAACACCGCCGGGGCGCCCGGCCCGCACCGATGGAAGCGAGCGCTGTGAAACTCGAACTGCGCGGGATCACGAAGACCTTCGGGACCTTCGTGGCCAACGACGCGATCGACCTGGTCGTCGAACCGGGAGAGATCCACTCCCTGCTGGGCGAGAACGGGGCCGGCAAGTCCACCTTGATGAACGTCCTCTACGGCCTCTACCGGCCCGACGGCGGGCAGATCCTGATCGACGGGACACCGGTCTCCTTCGCGGACCCCGGCGACGCGATGGATGCCGGTATCGGCATGGTCCATCAGCACTTCATGCTGGTTCCCGTCTTCACCGTCGCCGAGAACATGGTGCTCGGGCACGAGCCGACCAAGGGCGGTCTGCTCGACCTCACCGCAGCCCGGAAGCTGGTGCGCGAGATCTCCGCCCGCTTCGGATTCGACCTCGACCCCGACGCACTGGTCGAGGACCTGCCCGTCGGCGCCCAGCAGCGGGTCGAGATCATCAAGGCGCTCAGCCGCAGCGCCGAGGTGCTGGTGCTGGACGAGCCCACCGCAGTGCTCACCCCGCAGGAGACCGATGAGCTGATGGAGATCATGCGTCAGCTGCGGGACGAGGGCACCTCGATCGTGTTCATCACCCACAAGCTCCGTGAGGTCAAAGCCGTCTCCGACCGGATCACCGTGATCCGCCGCGGCAAGGTCGTGGGAGAGGCGGATCCGTCCGCTGACCAGGCCGATCTGGCCTCACTCATGGTGGGTCGCCAGGTCTCGCTGAATCAGGACAAGACGGAGGCGGCCCCCGGGGAGGTGGCGCTCGAGGTCACCGACCTGCGCGTGATCGACGCGGCCGGCACCCGGACCCTCGACGGCGTCTCCTTCGAGGTGCGCCATGGCGAGGTGCTCGCCATCGCCGGAGTGCAGGGCAACGGGCAGACCGAGCTCACCGAGGCCCTGCTGGGCCTGCAGGACACGGTGCAGGGCTCCGCGAGGCTCGAGGGCAAGGAGCTGGTGGGTCGTACCACCAAGCAGGTGCTCGACGCGGGCATCGGCTTCGTCCCCGAGGACCGCACCCACGACGCACTGGTCGCCGACTTCTCGGTCGCCGAGAACCTGGTGCTGGACCAGCATGACCGTCCGCCCTTCGGCAGCGCGCTGGCGATGAAGCTGACGCCGATCCGGAAGAACGCGGAGCAGCTGATCCCCGAGTTCGACATCCGCACCGGCTCCTCCGCAGCGGCAGTGTCCACTCTGTCCGGCGGCAACCAGCAGAAGGTCGTCATGGCCCGGGCGCTCCACCGCGAGCTCGCGCTGCTGATCGCCTCCCAGCCCACCCGCGGTGTGGATGTGGGCTCCATCGAGTTCCTGCACCGCCGCATCCTCGACGAGCGCGACAAGGGCACCCCGGTCGTGATCGTCTCCACCGAGCTCGACGAGGTCACTCAGCTCGCCGACCGCATCGCCGTGATGTACGGCGGGAAGATCCTGGGGATCGTCCCCGGGGATGAGGACCGAGACGTGCTCGGTCTGATGATGGCCGGCTACGGCGCTGAAGCTGCCCGCGAGGCCGTCGCCTCCGGCGCCCGCACCGCCGACTCCCAGCTCGCCGACGAAGGAGACATCGCATGAGTTCCCTCGATGCCGCCGAGGCCGGCTCTGCTCCGGGCATCGGAGCGGGCGGCGCCGACACCCCACCGCCCGCGGAGTCCGCGGAGACCGCCCTGTCCAGGACCCTGCAGAAGATCGCCCGCGGCGACCTGCTGGTCGTGGTGATGAGCTTCGTGTTCGCTTTCCTGATCGGCTCCGTGCTGATCGTGATCGCCAACCAGGAGGTCCGAGCATCGCTCGGATACTTCTTCGACCGGCCCGGCGACGCCCTGACCGCCATCTGGCAGTCCGTCACCCAGGCCTACGGCGCCATGTTCCGCGGCGCGATCTTCGACATCCCCGGCTACACGCGGGCCGCCGAGAGCGTCCGCGAGTCCGGCGGCAGCGGCACCTACGTGCTGCTGCCGGCGCTCGCCGCCGGACTCCGCCCGCTTACCGAGACCCTCACCGTCGCCACGCCGCTGATCATCGCCTCGGCGGGAATGGCCGTCTCCTTCCGCGCGGGCCTGTTCAACATCGGCGGCACCGGCCAGCTGATCGCCGGCGCCATGGCCGCCGGGTACGTGGGCTTCACCTTCGACCTGCCCGTCGTCATCCACCTGCTGATCTGCCTGCTCGCCGGCACCCTCGCCGGTGGCGTCTGGGGCGGCATCGCCGGATTCCTCAAGGCCCGCTTCGGCGCCAATGAGGTCATCAGCACCATCATGCTGAACTGGATCGCCACCTATCTGCTGTTCTTCGCGCTGAAGACCGCGGCATTCACCGGCGCCAACCAGTCCCAGCCCACCTCGCCCTCCGTCGGCGACAACGCGGTGCTGCCGCTGCTGCTGGGCTCCGGATTCCGCCTCCACGCAGGGCTGTTCCTCGCCGCTGGTGCGGCCGTCGTGCTGTGGTGGCTGATGAGCCGCTCCACCATCGGCTTCCACTTCCGTGCGGTGGGCTCCAACCCTCGCGCCGCCCAGGTCGCCGGCATCTCCCCGGCCCGGACCGCCTTCCTGGTGCTGGCCGTGGCCGGCGCCCTGGTGGGCCTGGCCGGCGCCGTCCACGTGCTCGGCACCGAGGGCCGGCTCACCGAAGGCGTCGCCGGCTCCATCGGCTTCGACGCCATCACCGTGGCGCTGCTGGGCCGCTCGGGCCCCGTCGGCATCGTGCTGGCCGGGCTGCTGTTCGCGGGGCTGTCCACCGGTGGTCGCTTCATGGAGTCCAACCAGGGCGTGCCGCTGGACCTGGTGCAGGTCATCCAGGTCCTGGTGGTGCTGTTCATCGCGGCCCCGCCGCTGGTGCGCACCCTGATCGGACTGCGCCGGGTGGATCATCCCGGAGCGAGCGCCCGTGTGCGCGGTGCCCGTCGTGCCGGCTCCGGCGCCGAGAAGGCCGCCATCGCCTCCGGTGCCGCGGCGACCGCCGCGGCCACCGCGGGCGCAGACTCGAACAGCGCTCCCACGTCGGACGCCGTCACCACCGACGCAACCACCCCCGACGCAACCACCACCGACACTCCGGAGTCCTCCCCACCGGACCCGTCCCGAGCGGACGGGCCGCCCCCCGCGGGGACAGAGGGGACGGACCCTGCAGGGGGCCGGACCGAAGGCCGCACCGACGAGCAGGAGGAGGAGCGATGAGCACGACCCCAGTCGCCGTCAAGGACGACTCCGTCATCGCCAGGACGCTCGACGACACCCGCCCCTCGAGCTGGTGGCACCTGCCCGCGACCACCACCGTGATGGGCCTGCTCGCACTGGTCGTCTTCGGCCTGCGCGGGATCCCCGGCGTCGACTCCGCCTACGTCGTGGTCCACGAGAGCGACATGAACCCCTTCGGGCTCATCCCCGAGCAGATCGTGCTGCCCTCGATGATCGGCTCGATCGTGCTGTCCGTGATCGCGCTGGCCGCCTCCGCCGCGCTCTGGGTGCTCCAGGCCCGCGTGGCCCGGCCGCGGGCCCGGGTGCGCCTCACCCTGATCGCCGTGTTCGCGGTGGCCTGGATCCTGGCCTTCCTGACCTGGGTGATCTCGCAGCGCACGCTCGATGTGACCACGCTGCTGCAGGGCACCATCGTGCTCGCGGTCCCGCTGGCCTTCGGTGCCCTGTCCGGGGTGCTCTCCGAGCGCTCCGGCGTCATCAACATCGCGATCGAGGGGCAGCTGCTGTTCGGCGCCTTCGGCGCCACCCTGGTCGGCTCGATCACCGGCAGCGTCTGGATCGGCCTGCTGGCCGCCCCGATCGTGGCCATGTTCATGGGGGCGCTGCTGGCCATGTTCGCGGTCGGCTACCACGTCCAGCAGATCATCGTCGGCGTGGTGCTGAACGTGCTCGCGATCGGGCTCACCTCCTTCTTCTTCGGCTCCGTGATGAGCGACAACCCCGGCCTGTTCAACGCCCCGATGCGCCTGCCCACGCTGCGGATTCCGGTGCTGGCCGACATCCCGCTGGTCGGCGCCGCGCTGTTCGAGCAGAACATCCTCGTCTACCTGATGTGGATCATCGTCGCGGGACTGACGATCGCGCTGTTCCGTACCCGCTGGGGACTGCGGGTGCGTGCCGTCGGTGAGCACCCCAAGGCCGCCGACACCGTCGGCATCGCCGTGAACCTCACCCGCTGGAAGAACGTGCTGCTGGGCTCGGCCGTGGCCGGGCTCGGCGGTGCGACGCTGACCATCGGCACCGGCGTCGCCTTCGGCGAGGAGATGTCCGCCGGCAAGGGCTACATCGCCCTGGCCGCGATGATCCTGGGCCGCTACCACCCCATCGGCGCCCTGCTGGCGGCGCTGACCTTCGCCTTCGCGGACTCGCTCCAGCTGCGGCTGGGCACCATGTCCGCGGCCGAGGGCGGCGTGTCCATCCCCGGTGACTTCCTGCTGATGCTCCCCTACGTCGTGGCTCTGTTCGCGGTGGCCGGGGTCGTGGGCCGGGTACGGGTACCGGCCGCCAACGGCCAGGCGTACATCAAGCAGTGAGATCCGTGCCGCGCAGTGAGAGCATCGGGGACATGAGCATGAGCGAGAGCGTCGAGCACGAGGTGCCCGACACCGACACAGGCAGCGACACAGGCACCGACACAGGCACCGA
>JAKDUN010000368.1 GCA_030457675.1 Brachybacterium sp.
TCCCTCGCAGGTCCCGATTCGGTGAACTCCTCGCCTCCCGGCGCCGGTCCGGGGGACGATATGGGCATGTCCTTCGATCTGGTCCCCGCCGAGCTCCTCGCGGCCTCGCTGACCGCTGTGCTGATCTCCATCCCGTTCGCCTTCGTGCTCGCGGGGGCCGCGATCGCCGGCCCCCGCCGCAGCTGGAACCGGGCCGGTCTGGCGATGGGGATCGGCCTGCTCGTCGGGGTGCTGCTGGCCGCGGCGGGGCTGTTCGTCCCGTTCCCCGGCGCGGTCGCCGTGCTGCTGAACCTGGGCATGCTGCTGGGCCTGGTGTTCGCAGTCGGTGCGGCGGTGCTGGTGATCGTGCACGAGGAGGGCACGTTCCTCTCCGCCGTGCTCGGCGTGGCCGCCTGCGTGCTGGTCGCCCTCGCCGTCCCGGCGGACGCGATGCGCGCGGTGCTCGGCCTCAGCTCCTCGCTGCTGGTGCTGATCGCCGCCATGGTGATCGAGGCGGTCGCCCTGGTGGCGATCGTCGGCTTCCTGGTCTCCGGTGCCGGGCGGGTACGGGCCCTGCAGATCGGGGTGGCGGCCGCCGGCATCGTCTCCGCCGTGCTCATCGGGATGGGGGCGCTGGCGCTCCTGTTCGAGGACCTCGCCGGGGTGAGCCTCCCGCAGCCGCCGCAGAGCGCCGTCCTCATCACGGCGCTGGTGGCCCTGGTGATCGGCAGTGTGGTGGGCGGGGTGCTGGACACGGTGCGCGGCCGACGGCAGGCCGAGCCCGCACCCGAGGTGCGGTGAGCGGGTCGGTGCCGGAGCACCGACCGGGTCTCAGCTGCGCGGCGCGAGCGCGTACCCGCGCGGGGCGAGCCGGGAGAGCTCCTCGCGCAGCAGCTGCCCCACCTCCTCGCGACGCGCCGCCTCCATCCGCTCGATCGGACCGGTGACGCTGACGGCCAGGGAGCGCCCGCCCTCGCGGGTCAGGGCCACGCCCACGCAGGCGATGCCCGCCTCGTTCTCCTCGATCTCCGCGGACCAGCCGCGCGCCGCGGTCTGCTCGACCACCTCGGCGAGATGCGCCGCGGAGATCACCGTGCCGGGCTCGTCGGCCTCGGTGGCCAGCGCGTACGCGGTCAGCGCCTCGGCGCGCACCCCGTCGGCCGCGAGCATCGCGCGCCCCATCGCGGTGCGGGCCGCAGGGGCGCGGCTGCCGATCCGCGACCACACCCGCACCGTGCGGTCGGGCTCGACCTTGTCGAGGTAGAGCACGCGCGCTCCGTCCATCTGCCCCAGGTGCACCAGCTCCTGGGTGTGCTGGGAGATGCTCGCCAGCACCGGACCGAAGAGGGTCTGCAGGTTCTCGCCGGCCCCGAAGGCGGGACCCAGGTCGAGGGCGGCGGAGCCCAGGCGGTAGTGCTGATCGCTCGCGGACTGCTCCGCGAAGCCGCGGTGCATGAGTGCCCGCAGCAGCCGGTGCACCGAGGCCTTGTTCAGTCCGCTCTCCTCGGCGATGTCGCGCAGGGACATCCCCTCGGGCCCGGCCTCGGCGAGGATCCCCAGCAGCACCAGCGCCTTGTCGACGCTGCCGACGGGGCTGGCGGCGGGCGGTGTCGGTGCGGAAGCGGTCATCTGGGGCGTCCCTCCCTCGGTGGAACAGTGTTGCCGGGTGCGGTGGCCCGGACCTAGACTCGTCACGAACCGCAGAATACGCGTTCCATTATATAAAACACTAGTGGCGGCGTGCGGTCCGTCGCCCGCACCGGAGGATCTGCATGGCCATCGATCGCATCGACGTGAACGTCACCAGCCCCGGCCGCAACTTCGTCACCGTCACGGTCACTACCTCCGATGGTCTCACCGGCCTCGGCGACGGCACCTTGAACGGCCGCGAGCTCGCCGTCGCCTCCTACCTGCGCGACCACGTCGCCCCCACCCTGATCGGCCGCGACGAGTCGCAGATCGAGTCGATCTGGCAGTACCTCTACCGCAGCCCCTACTGGCGTCGCGGACCGGTCACCATGAGCGCCGTCGCCGCGATCGACATGGCGCTGTGGGACATCGCCGCGAAGAAGGCCGGCGAGCCGCTGTACAAGCTGCTCGGCGGCGCCTCCCGCTCCGGCCTGCTCAGCTACGCCCACGCCTCCGGCACCACCATCGACAGGCTCAACGACGCGATCCGCGGCTACGTGGAGCAGGGCTTCCGGGCGGTGCGGATCCAGGCCGGGGTGCCGGGCCTGGAGCAGATCTACGGCGTCCACGACGCCGCCCCGGGAGGGAAGTACGAGTACGAGCCGGCCGGGCGCGCGGCGGTGGGAGCCGGGGGTACGGCGATGCGGCCGACGGAGGAGACCTGGGACACCGCGGCCTACCTCCGCCACCTGCCCACCGTCTTCGCCGGGGTGCGTGAGGAGTTCGGCCCCGCGCTGCACCTGCTGCACGACGGCCACCACCGCATGCGCCCGATCGAGGCGGCCAAGCTCGCGAAGTCGCTCGAGCCCTACGACCCGTTCTGGCTCGAGGACTGCACCCCGGGCGAGGACCAGACCGTGCTGCGCCTGGTGCGCCAGCACTCCGTGACCCCGCTCGCGATCGGCGAGGTGTTCAACTCCGTCCACGACTACCAGACGCTGATCACCGAGCGACTGATCGACTACGTGCGCTCCTCGGCCACCCATGCCGGCGGCATCACCGGGCTGCGCCAGATCATGAGCTTCGCCGCGATCTACGGCATCCGCTCCGGATTCCACGGCCCCACCGACGTCTCCCCGGTGGGAATGGCCGCGAACCTGCACCTGGGGCTCGCGATCCACAACTTCGGGATCCAGGAGTACATGCCGCACTCCGAGACCACGAAGTCGGTGTTCCGCACCAGCTACCGCTTCGAGGACGGTCTGCTGCACCCGGGTGAGGCCCCGGGCCTCGGCGTCGAGCTCGACCACGAGGCCGCCGCCGCGCACGAGTACCAGCCCGCCTACCTGCCGGTGAACCGCCTGCGCGACGGGACCGTGCACGACTGGTGAGC
>JAKDUN010000369.1 GCA_030457675.1 Brachybacterium sp.
CACCGCGCCCTGCCACACGCGCCCACCCCATCTCCACTGGCACCCCACCTCGGCGGGGGCGGTGCGGGTTAACCCGGGCAACGGCCCCTGCGACTCACCTGTCGAATAGGTACGGTTCAGGCGGTGACGGCCACCTCGGCGCCGGAGAATGTGGCGGTGTCGATGACGGCGCGGAAGTACACGTCGCCGGCGACGACGCGGTCATAGCTCGCGTCCACGTCGTCAATGCCCACGGTCTCGATCTTCGCGGCGATGTCGTGCTTGGCGCAGAAGTCGAGCATCTCCTGGGTTTCGGCGATGCCGCCGATCATCGATCCGGCCAGCACCTTGGCCCCGCCGATCACGGAGGCGAAGGACAGTCGCTGCTTCTCCGGAGGCATACCGACGACGGTCATGACTCCTCGGGCCTTGAGCAGACTCAGGTACTTGTCGACGGGAATGTCGGCGCTGATCGTGTTGAGGATCAGGTCGAACTCTCCGCGGTGCTCACTGAAGAAGTCGTCCTCTGTCGTCGCGAGCATCTGCTTCGCACCGAGGTCGAGGGCGGCCTTCTCCTTATTCAGAGTGCGGGAGAGGACGGTGACGTCCGCGCCCATGGCGACGGCGATCTGGACGCCCATGTGGCCGAGTCCGCCGAGTCCCAGAATGGCGACCTTCTTGGGTGCACCGTCCTTGCTCTCGCCTGCGCCCCAGCGGTTGAGCGGTGCGTAGGTGGTGATGCCTGCGCAGAGCAGCGGGGCTGCGACGTCGAAGCCGAGTTCGTCGGGAATACGGCAGACGAAGCGCTCGTTGACGACGACTTTCTCGGCGTAGCCGCCCTGGGTGATGGTGCCGTCGACGTCGGTGGCGTTGTAGGTGCCGACGCTTCCGTTCAGGCAGTTCTGCTCCTGTCCGGCCCGGCATTCCTCACATTCTCCGCACGAGTCGACCATGCAGCCCACGCCCACACGGGCGCCGACCTTCCAATCGTTGACGCCGCTGCCGATAGCTTCGACGATGCCGGCGATCTCGTGGCCGACGGTCAGGGGGAAGTGCGCCTCGCCCCATTCGTTGCGGATGGTGTGGATGTCGCTGTGGCAGATTCCGGCGGCCTTGATGTCGATGACCACGTCATCGGGCCTGGGGTCGCGGCGTTCGATGTTGGCAACCTTGAACGGCTGGTCGGGGCCGGTCTTCTGCAGTGCCTTGACGCTGATGCTCATATGAATTCCTCGGGGTCGATGATTGGTTCAGGTGCCGAAACTGGGCACGGTGCCGAAGCTCCAACGCGCATCGGCCCGTCCCTATTCCATGCGCGACCACCTATTCTTCGAAAGGAGTGCTTCTGCGACCGCGCCGGCTTCCTTGGCTACGCGCTAGTCGTTGGCGGCCCGTTCGGAGATCGTGAGATCGAGTGGGAAGTCGACCGGGGCATTGCCGAACAGGAGCGTTCCCGCCGAGGCGGCCGCCGCCCTGATCGCCTCCGCCGCGGCTTCAGCATGCTGGGCCGGCGCGTGCACGATGACCTCATCATGGAGGAAGAAGACGAGGTGAGCCCGCGGTGAGAACACCGGGCCCGAGGCTGTGGCCGTGTTCCCTGCCATCTCACCCGCCGAGGCGGCTCCCGGGTTCCCGCCATCGACAACCGGCAGTCGCGTCAGTCGCAGTCTCAGGTCGGCCAGCCAGGCGAGCGCCCATTCGGCCGCGGTGCCCTGCACGACGAAGTTGCGGGTGAAGCGTCCTTGGTCACCGGCGGCACGACGGGCCCGGTTCTCATCCTGGGAGGTGGCGTCGAACTGGTTCGCCGCGGACTGGAGACGCCGCCACCCCTCACCGGGCACCGGAGACGACCGGCCCAGCCAGGTGGAGACGACGCCTCCGGCGGCCCCCACCTCGGCGGCCGAATCAACCAGACCCATTGCGGCGGGGAAGCTCGTACGCAGACGGGGCACTAGTCTCCCGCTGTCACCGGTCGTCGAGCCGTACATGGCGCCGAGGACGGCGATCTTCGCCTCCTGCCTGGTCGCGACGATCCCTTCGTCGACGAGGCCGGAGTAGAGGTCACGGCCGCGACCGGCTTCGGCCATGGCCCGGTCGCCGGACATGGCGGCCAGCGCCCGCGGTTCCAGCTGGGCGACATCGGCCGAGACCAGCCGCCAGCCGGGGTCCGCGCGCAGGGCCGGTCGCAGCTGACGGGGAATCTGGAGGGCGCCGCCGCCGCTGGCCGCCCAGCGTCCGGTGACGACTCCCCCGGGGACGTAGACGGGACGATAGCGACCCTCGCTGACCCATTCGTCGAGCCAATGCCAGCCGTTGGCCGAGAGCAGACGGGACTGCTTCTTATACTGCAGCAGGGGCGCGACGGCAGGATGGTCGCTCTGCTCGAGCTCCCATTTCGAGGTCGATGCGACGTTGATTCCCGCGCTGTGCAGGGAATGGAGGAGTTTGACGTGGGAGTCGAGATTCGCCCGCGGATCGTCGAGAGCGGCCCGGACCTCCTCGGCGACGGCGAGCATCTTGGCAGGCTTCGCATCCTGCGCCGGCCGGGGCCCGAGTTCCTCGGCGAGAATCCGGTCGTGTTCGGCCACGTCCCAGGGCACCCCGGCGGCCTGCATCTCAGCGGCGACGAGTCCACCGGCGGATTCTGCGGCGAGCAGGATGCGCAGTCGCCCCGGTTCGGAGGCCGTCTGCAGGGCAGCATTCTGCCGTGCGAATTCGGCGAGAGCGGACTCGATGTCGTGTGGAACTGTTTTGATATGGCTGCGTCGTTCGGTGACCTCGAACAGCGCCTCCGCCTCGGGTGCGGTCGGTGCGCTCACCGGGCCCGCATCCCACTCTTCGGCGCCGGCGACGGCACTGCGATTCGTGACAAGCTCCGAGCGCATCAGGATCGCGTGAGTCAGCCGCAGGTCATGGCAGCGCTCGATCCACACACCGGCGGCCAGCAGGGCCGGGTACCAGTTGGGAGTGTCACTGAAGACCCACCTCGGCCGATTTGGGCCCTCGCCACTTCGCGCCT
>JAKDUN010000031.1 GCA_030457675.1 Brachybacterium sp.
CGAGCAGCAGCAGCGTGGCCACCGCCATGCGGCGGGCGGTGGCGATGCCGAGCACGAGGGCGGAGACGGCCAGCGCCATCACCATGGCACCGGCGATGGTCGCCCAGGCCGGCAGCTGGTTGGTGCCGGCGACGGTGATCACGAGCGCGGCGCCGAAGGCGGCCGCTGGGGAGACGCCGAGGGTGAAGGGGCTGACCAGCGGGTTGCGCAGCAGGCCCTGCATGAGCACGCCGGAGACGGACAGCGCGGCCCCGGCCGAGAACGCGAGCAGCACCCGCGGCAGGCGCAGCTGGGTGATCACGGCATAGGAGGAGGCGAAATCAGCGCTGATGGTGCCGCCGATGATGCTCACCCGGATCGAATGGACCACGTCGCCGAGACCCACTCCGGCGGTGCCGATGGTGACCGAGACGAGGAGGGCGAGCACGGAGACGACCAGCCCGGCTACGAGGATGATCGACGTGCGCAGCTCGTGCCGGCGGGCCGGGGCCGGCGCGGGAGCGGATTCGGCGCGGGGCCGCTGCAGGGTGGTGGTCATGCCTGGGGCCCCTGCACGTAGTCGGCGGGCGCGGAGAGCTCGGTGTCCTGGAACTCGGTGACCCAGCGGGTGAGGTACTCGTCGGGGTCCACGCCGTCCATCTGCTCGGGGTGCAGCCAGGAACCGAGATAGAGGGCGCCGATCGACTTGCCGAGCGCGCTGGTGGCCCAGCCGTTGGCGATCGCGACGTTCCCCTCGGCCAGCGCCGTCATGCCGTCCCAGCCGGGACGGGCGGCGATGTCCTCGGCGAGGGTGTCGAAACGGTCGACGGGCTCGGCGGAGGGCTCGAACTCGTGGAACACGAACTGCGGGTCGCGCAGCACCACCTCGGCGGGATCGACGGTCAGCTCCTCCTGGGCATCACCGCCGGAGGCGTCATCGAAGATGTTCGCACCGCCGGCGGCCAGGATCATCGCGTGGAAGCCGGAGCCGGGCAGGGTGGTGAGGTAGGGCTCGACGGTCTCGAAATAGACCGGCACCGGCTCGACCTCCGCGAGACGCTCCTGGAGGAGCCCGGAGATCTCGGCCCGGAAGTCGAGCACCGTCCGAGCGGCGTCCTCGCGGCCGAACACCTGGCCGAGCAGGGTGAGGGTCTCGTCCACGACCTCGGTGTCCCAGGCGGTGGCGACGATCAGCGGGATGCCGAAGGCCTCGAGCTGCTCGGCGGCCTCCTGCCAGACGGCATTGCGCGGCATGACGACGACGTCGGGCTCGAGCCCGGCGATCGCTTCGTAGTTCAGCTGGTCCAGTCCCTCGGCGATGATCTGGTTCTCGGCCAGGTCGATATAGGGCAGGCGGTCCAGCGAGGCCCGGTCCGCGCCGACGACGCGGTCACCGGCGCCGATGGCGCGCAGGAACTCGTTGGTGTAGCTGTTCAGGACGACGGCCTTCTGGGCGGGCCCGGGCAGGACGATCTCGCGCTCCTGGTCGTCGATGATCGTGAGCTGCGCGGAGGCGCCGGCCTGTCCCTCCACCGTGACCTCACCGCAGGCGGCGAGACCCAGGAGGGGCAGGGCGGCGAGGGCGGTGCCGAGCACGGTGCGGCGGCGGGGCGTGGTGATCATGGGAACCTCGTTCGGGGGATCAGGGAGTGTCGGGAAGGGCGGGGTCGCCGAGGCTGAGCATCAGGCGGTTCGCCCAGGCGAAGAAGGCGGCAGCGCCCAGCAGATCGGCGATCTCCGGGTCGGAGAGCCCCAGCGCCCGCAGCGGCGCGATCGGCACCCCCGACGGACGGGGGCGCGAGAGCTCGGCGGCGGCGGTGACCAGCGCGGACCAGCGCTCGTCCTGGCCGGCGGCGAGCGGGGTGAGGGCCGAGGCGATCCAATCCGCGTCGCGTTCGAGCTCGGCGGCCAGCAGTGCATCCACCTCGCTCTCGCGCTTGGCGAGGGCGGCGGCCTTGCGCGCGTGGACGGAGGCGCAGTAGATGCAGTCGTTGACCTTGCTGGTCGCGGCGGCGGCGAGCTCCCGCTCGGCCTTGGGCAGGCCGTCGCGCGGCAGGAAGATCGCATTGTCCAGCTCGCTGCGAGCCCGGGTGATGGCCGGGGTCAGCGAGAGCATCCGGAAGTAGACGCTGTTGGTGCTGGCCTTGGAGGCGAAGGAGTCCCGCTGTTCGTCAGTGAGCTCGTCCTCGGCGGGCACGTCGATCCAGGGCTCCCACTGCAGCTGCTCGCGGGTGAAGGCCGAGGGACGGGCGCGACCGCTGGGCGTGGTGCCGCCGTGCTGCGCGAT
Organism: Brachybacterium sp.; assembly: GCA_030457675.1. Classification (GTDB taxonomy): domain Bacteria; phylum Actinomycetota; class Actinomycetes; order Actinomycetales; family Dermabacteraceae; genus Brachybacterium. The sequence goes on from JAKDUN010000031.1 coordinate 2,267, forward strand.
GCGCCCTCGGCTGCGCGGCGCACGCACCGGGGCGTCGGCCGCGGGGACCTCGAGGCCATGGAGCGCGGCCAGGCCTGCGACCAGACGCTGGAGATAGCTCTCGAAGGCGACGAGCTGGCTGATCAGCACCGCGGTGCGAGGATCGTGGCCGGCTGCGGCGAGATGCTCCTGATCGGCCTGGGTGACCAGTGCCGGAGAGATGGAGAGGAGGTCCACGTGGTCCCGCAGGGCGGCGAGTGCCGGCTCCTCGGTCAGCGGGTCGGCGACGGTCAGGGCCGCGGAGGCTCCCTGGGCGCGGTGCCACTCGGCCAGTGGCCCGCTGCCCTGCCAGTCCGCGGTGACCGCGGCCAGCGCGTGCAGGACCGGGATCGGCAGTGCCTGCGGCTCCCGATAGAGCGCACCGTAGGCCGCACGGGTATGGGCCAGCACCTCCGGGCGCAGCACCTCCAGGGCATCACGACCCTCGGGGGCGTCGGCGAGGAGCGCGTCGAGGAGCAGCTGGGTGTCAGCGGGAGCGGCCAGTGAAGTCATACGGTCATCTTAGATGCCACCAAAGCGGAAATAGGCGATCGGAGGGAGTGCGGCCCCTCACCTCGACCAACGCCGAGCGCCCCCGGCCCAGCCATCAGGCGTTCTCCGACTCACCGCACCTGCCTTCCGGCCATCGAGGGCCGGCTCTACAACGTTGTGTAGGCTGGCGAGCTCGTGACCCACCTCTCATTCGCCCAGGAGTGCTGCGTGCTCGATCAGACCCCGGCCGCGATCCGTCCGGCCCCCGCCCTGCCTGTCGTCCGCCTCTCGTCGGGGCTGCATCCGCTGGACCTGTCCGCGGTGACCCTGCACCCGGACGGGGCCCTCGGCGCCTGGCAGGAGCTCAACGCCTCCGAGACCATCCCGCACTGCATCGCACAGCTGGAGACCTCCGGCGTGCTCGACAACTTCCGCCGGCTGCTCGGCGAGTCCGAGGCTCCCCACCGGGGCTTCGTCTTCGCCGACTCGGACCTGTACAAGGTCATCGAAGCGGTCGCCTGGGAGATCGGCCGCTCCGGCACCAGCGCGCATGACGCCTGGCTCGACGAGATGATCGCTCTCATCGCCCGCGTGCAGGATCCCAGCGGCTACCTGCACACCTGGATCCAGGGCGTGCACCCGGAGAGGAAGTTCACCGAGCTGCACTGGACCCATGAGCTGTACGTGCTCGGTCACTGGCTGCAGGCCGGCATCGCCCTCGCCCGCACCGCAGGTTGCACCGACCTGCTGGATCTCGCACTGTCCTTCGTCGACCTCGTCGATCGACGCTTCGGCCCAGGGCAGGAAGACGGCATCCCCGGCCACCCCGAGATCGAGACCGCACTGGTGGAGCTGTACCGCCACACCGGCGAGCAGCGTCACCTCGCGCTCGCCCAGCATCTGGTGGACCAGCGGGGGCGGGACATCCTCCCCGGGGGCGGCTTCGGCAGCCACTACTTCCAGGATCATCTGCCGGTGCGCGAGGCCCTCGACCCCCTCGGCCACGCGGTGCGGCAGCTGTATCTGAACGCCGGGGTCACGGATCTCTTCCTGGAGACCGGCGAGGAGGCGCTCGGCGCGGTGATGCGCGAGCAGTGGGAGCGGGTCCACACCCGCAAGATGTACCTCTCGGGTGCGTTCGGCTCGCGGCATCGCGACGAGTCCTTCGGCAACGACCACGAGCTGCCCTCGGATCGCGCCTACGCCGAGACCTGTGCGACCATCGCCGATCTCCACTGGACCTGGCGGATGATGCTGGCGGGCGACGACCCGCGTCACGGCGACGTCATCGAGCGGGAGATCCACAACGCCCTGGCGGCTTCGGTGGACGAGACCGGCACCCGCTTCTTCTACTCCAATCCGCTGCAGCGGCGCCCGGACCGCTTCGACGAGGAGAATGCCCCGGCCCAGCGTCAGGAGTGGTACTCCTGCGCTTGCTGCCCGCCGAACATCGCCCGCACGATCGCGCAGCTCGGCGCCTATGTCGCCGCCGTGCGGGAGGACGAGCACGGGGCGACCCTGGAGCTGCTCCAGCACGCCGCCATGTCCGTACGGCTGCCGCCCGAGGTCGGCTCCGGCACTCTCGAGGTGGAGACCACCTACCCCGACTCCGGGACGCTGCACCTGAGCCTGAGCCATCTGCGGGCGGCACCGGGTGCGCGGCTCGGGGTGCGGATCCCGGGATGGGTGCGCAGCGGCACAGTCGGGACGGCCGACGGGGCAGAAAGAGCACTGAGCCCCGCGGAGCTCACTGCGCAGCGGCTCGAACTCGCCCTCGAGGAGGCCGACGGCACGACGATCACCGTCGACATGCCGCCGCGCTGGACTCTCTCGCATCCGCGGGTGGATGCGACCCGGGGCTGCCTCGCCCTCGAGCGTGGTCCGCTCGTCCACTGCCTGGAGCAGGTGGACTTGCCCGACGGGGTCGAGGTCGACGACCTGCGAGTGCCCATCGGCGCCGACCCGGCGGTCCGCGAGGACGGGATGCTCGAGGTCACCCTGCATCACCGAAGCGACGACGGAGAGCTCTACCGCTCCCGGGACGGGCCTGCGACCTCACCGAAGGAGAACCCGACAGTCACCGTCACCATGACGCCCTTCGCCTGTTGGGGGCACCGTGGCGACGGCGCCATGCGGATCTGGCTGCCGCGCGAGCGGTGACCGCTCACCCCTCGAGCCAGCGCGGCTCCACCAAGGTGATCCGCGGCGTCGCCCCGTCGGTGCGCAGCAGGCGCACCATCTCGCGGACCGCGAGCTCGCTGATCTCGGTACGGCGCGAGTCCAGCTGCGGCACGGCGGCCAGCAGCGGGCTGATGTCCGCGAGATCCTCGCCGCTGAGCGCGATCAGCATCCGCGTCCCGTCCACGAGAGCCCCGGTGGCGGCCATCGCGAACAGCACCTGGCGCACCCCGTTCAGGCCGAACAGCGCGGTGCGCTGACTTCGCGGAGTGAGGCGCAGGGCACGCTCCGGGACCTCGGCGAGCGCACCGCTGTCGAGGACCACCTCGAGCTCGGTCTCGGCAGCGGCGTCCTCGATGCCGGTGAGGAAGCGGGAGACGTCGTTGCGGGTGCGCTTGCGCCCGGGACCGCCGAACAGCAGCAGCCGATCGCACTCCTCCTCGACGGCGCGTTCGACCACCATCCGCCCGAGCATCTCGAAGTCCAGATCCACCACGGAACCCTGTGGGAACTCCTCGGGCTTGCCGAGGGTCACGAACGGCAGGCCCGAGTCGATGACCGGCGCGACCCGTTCGTCGAAGCGGTCCAGCTCCATGAGGATCAGCGCCTCGCACACGCCGGTGCGCACCACGCGGCGGATCCCCGCCGCTCCCTCCTGTGCGGTGACCAGGAGGATGTCGTAGCCGTGGCGGCGCGCCTCCCGGGCGATCGCGCCGATGAACACCATCAGCACGCCGTCGTCGGAATCCGCCTCGGGGACCATCAGGCCGATGACCCCGCTGCGCCGGGACCGCAGCGTGCGGGCGCCGGAGTTCGGGTGGTAGCCGAGCTTGGCGATCGCGTCCTCGACGCGCTCCCGCGTGCTCGCGGAGATGGGGCGGGAGCCGGTGAGCACGTAGCTCACGGTCGACTGGGAGACTCCGGCGAGCCGGGCGACGTCCTGGCTCGTCGGCGCCTTCGCTCGCGGTCCCCTGCTGCTCCCCATGCTCCCGTCCTTCCCGAGATGCGCCCCTACTCTGCGACGAGGCCGGAGGCTCCAGTCTTCCACGTGGTCAGCGCCTGGCTGCGTCCGTCGGCCGAATCCAGGACGCGAGCTGCCTCGAGGGCCTCATCCAGCAGCTCGGTGAGCGAGACCCGGCTCCCGGTGTCCGCCGCCCGCACCGCCGCCTCGACGATCGCCTGGGTCCAGACGTTGGAGTGCACCTCGGAGTCCGGTGCCGGGCCGCCGCGCAGCGCGGTACAGAAGGCCGCGAGGGAGGCGTCCAGCTCCCACCTGTCCGCGGGACCGGGAACGCGGCCCTGCACAGCCTCCCCCTCGGCCGGATATGCCGTGGGCGGCCCCTCGCCGTCCCAACGCACGGTGCCGTGCTCGCAGCTGAGGGCCCAGTCGCCGTTCCAGCTGGTCTCCTCCCCCGGAGAGCACCAGGAGCCGGAGTAGGTGTGGACGGCGCCGCTGTCATAGGTGATGGCGACGGTGGCCGCAGCGTCGCCTGCGTACCAGCTCCAGGGCGGGTTGTAGGTGGTGGCGGTGACCGAGACAGGGCGCCCGCCCAGCAGCACCCGGCCCGCGTCGAAGGCGTGGATCGCCATGTCCACGAGCAGCGGATGCGCCATCTCGTCGCGGAACCCGCCGAACCGGGGCGCCTTGGCGAAGCGGGTGTCCACGATGCCGGCGCCGCCGAGCTCGTCGGCCAGTCGCCGAGCTTCATGCAGGTGGGGGTTGTTGCGCCGGGACTGGGAGACCATGAACAGCTTCCCGGTGGCCTCGGAGTGCCCGGCGAGCGAGACCGCCTCGGCGAGGGTCGCCGCGCACGGCTTCTCCCCCAGCACCGGGTAGCCGGCGTGCAGGGAGTCGGCGGTGACGGCGTGGTGGGCCGCAGGGATCGTCACGTCGATGACCGCCTCCGCCCCGGAGCGGCGCGCCACCTCGAGGGCATCGGTGCCGGTGAGGATCCCGGCGTGATGTTCCTCGGGCACCACCTCGGCGACCGCGCGGTCGGCGGCGCCGGCGAGCACGTCGGCCACACCGACCAGCTGCGCCGCCTGGTTGCCCAGCACCGTCGCGATCCAGGCTCGTCCCATTCCCCCGGCGCCGATCACGACGACGGGCACGGGAGCGGGGGCGGTCGCGCTCATGCGCCCTTCCCCGCTGCCTCCGCGTCGCCCAGCCCCTGGCCACCGGAGCCCGTGAGGAACCAGTCGGTCTCGTAGCGGTCCAGGAAGGGCGCTTCGCGGTCGCTGACCGCCGGGCGTGCCCAGCCCACCCCATTGGCGATCACGCGACGCACGTCGCGGTGGTGGTAGACGGGGTAGTCCTGGTCCCCGGGGCTGAAGTAGAAGATCTTGCCCTTGCCGCGGCGGAAGGTGCAGCCGGAGCGGAACACCTCTCCCCCGCTGAAGGAGGAGACGAACACCAGCTCATCGGGCACCGGGATGTCGAAGTGCTCCCCGTACATCTCCTGTTCGTCGATGATGAGCGGGTGCGGCACGCCCTCGGCGATGGGGTGGGAGGGGTTGACCGTCCAGACCAGCTCGCGATCGGCCTCGTTGCGCCACCGCAGCGTGCAGCTGGTGCCCATCAGCCGCGTGAAGGGCTTGGACCAGTGGCCCGAGTGCAGGACCACCAGGCCCATGCCCGCCAGCACGTGCCGCTGGACCCTCTCGGCGACCTCGTCGGAGACTTCGCCGTGCGCCATGTGCCCCCACCAGGTGAGGACGTCGGTCGAAGCGAGCACCTCCTCGCTGAGGCCGTGCTCCGGATCGTCCAGCAGGGCGATGCGGGTGGTGACCGCATCCGCGTGGTGCTCCACGATGCCATCGCGGATCGCGGCGTGCATGCCCTCGGGGTAGTGCTCGCGCACGCGGGGATCGCGCTGCTCGTGGCGGTTCTCGCCCCAGACGGTCACGCGCAGGGGTGCAGGAGTGGTGGTCATGTGAGTCCTTCTGTGGGGTGGTGGTGAGGCATGGTCGGTGGAGCCGGCGGCGAGGGTCACTTGACCGCGCCGCCGGTGGCGCCCGCGGCGATGTACTTCTGGGCCGCGATCATCAGGATCACCGCGGGGAGCGAGGCGATGACGGCGGTCGCCATCACCGAGCTCCAATCGGTGTCGTTGGTCCCGATGTAGCTGTACAGACCCAGTGTCACGGGGCGGATGGACTGCCCGGTGGTCAGTGTCAGAGCCATCAGGAAGTCGCTCCAGGCGAACAGGAACGAGAAGATGCCGGCCGTGATCAGGGAGTTGATGCTCACCGGGAGCACGATCGACCAGAAGGCCCGGACGTGGCCGCAACCGTCGATCTGCGCGGCCTCCACGATCTCCGTGGGGAAGGACTCCATGAATGCCCGGATGATGAGGATCGAGAACGGGATGCCGGCCGTGGCGTCGGCCAGCACCAGCCCGCCGATCGTGTTCAGCAGGCCCAGCGAGTTGTACGCCGTGTACAGCGCATTGGCGATCACTATCCCGGGGATCATCTGCGCGATGAGCACCACGAACAGCAGGGTGCTGCTCCCCCGGATGGGGAACTGCGCCAGGGCGTAGGCGCAGGGGGTCGCGATCACGAGGGACAGCACCGCCGCACCGACCGCGACGATCAGGGAGGTCACGAGGTTCTGCCCCTGGTCGGCGATGGCCCGGGAGTATCCGCCCAGGTCGGGCTGCAGCGGCAGCAGCTGCATGCTGAGGCTGTTGCCGCCGGGGGCCAGGGAGGCGTTGACCATCCAGTAGACGGGGAACAGCATGATCGCGACCAGGACGATCCCGAACGTGGTGCGCAGCCCGCGGCGGGCGGGAGAGTTGCGCGAGAGCGCGGCACGGCGGCGCGGGGTCACCGGAGACCTGGGTGCGTCGAGCATGGTGGTCATGGCCTCATCCCTTCTTCGCCGCGCGGGCATTGGCGCGCAGGTAGATGACGGAGAAGAGCAGCGCGATGACGATCAGCACGTTGCCGAGCGCGGCTCCGTGCCCGAAGTCGAACTCGACGAAGCTCATCTCGTAGCTGCGGGTGGCGATCGTCTGGGTGGCGTTGGCAGGACCGCCCCCGGTCAGACCCAGGATCAGGTCGAGCACCTTGATGGTGTAGATGACCCCGAGCAGCAGCACCACCGAGACCACCGGCCGCAGCAGCGGCAGGGTGATGTGCCGGAAGGCGGCCCAGCCGGTGGCGCCGTCGATCTCCCCCGCCTCGTAGAGCTGCTCGGGGATGGCCTGCAGCCCGCTGTACAGGAGCACGACATTGAACGGGATCCCGAGCCAGATGTTCACCATCACCACCGCGATGAGGGCGGTGTCGGAGCTGGTGAGCCACGGGATCGGGGAGGAGATCACGCCGACGGCGGAGAGGAACTCGTTGAGGATCCCGCTGTCCTGCTCGAGGATCCAGCGCCACACTGCGGCCGAGACGATCATCGGCAGCAGCCAGGGAAGCAGCAGCATCGAGCGGAGCACTCCGGACAGCGGGAAGCTCTTGCGGAAGAAGAGCGCCAGCGCCATCCCGATCACGAACTGCCCCGCGATGGACACGATCGTGAAGATCCCCGTGTTCGCGAGGGCCTTGGCGAAGACCGGGTCGGCGAGCACGGCGCGGTAGTTCGCCAGGCCCACGAACGGGGCCACGCCGCTGAAGAAGGTGGCGGAGGTGTACTCCTGGAAGCTCATCGTGAAGTTCTTGACGATGGGGTATCCGAAGAAGAGCGCCAGGTAGAGGGCGGCCGGGGCGATGAACCCGTATCGGACCAGGGCGGAGCCCGCTGCCCGGCCTCGGCGGCGGGGAGCGGATCGTGCTGCCTCGGCGGTGGCGGCTGCGGTGGTGGTCATGCTCAGCCCAGCGACGCCGCGGCGTCGGAGAAGGCGGTCTCGGGATCCACGCCGTCGACCAGGACCTGCTGATAGGCGGTGTAGATCGCCTTCGCCGTCGCGGGCCACTGCGTGCCGAGCTTGCCGGTGCGGGAGCGAGCGGTGGAGACCTGCTCGACGAAGGTCGCGAGCTCCGGATGATCCGCGGCGAAGGTCTGCGCGGCCTCGGCGTCCGCAGGGATCGTGTTGCGCGCGGTCCCCATCCTCAGCTGGTTCTCAGGGCTGACGAACTTCTGGAGCACCTCGGCTGCCTGCTGCTGCTTCTCGCCGTCACCGGTCTGCGGGATCGTCCACACCTCTCCCCCGAGCGGTGCGACGGAATCCTCGCCCTCTGCGGGGACCGGGATGATCGCCACCTCCCACTCGAGGTCCGGGGCGTCATTCTGCAGGCCGACGATGTTCCATGGGCCGTTGACGGCCATGGCGGCCTTGCCCGCCTTGAACTGGTCGATGACGTCGCCCTGGCCCCAGTTGACGACTCCCTGGGAGGCGGAGCCGTCCTCGACCAGGTCGGCCCAGAGCTGCGCGGCTCCGGCGACCTCGGGCGTGGCGATATCGGTCTCGTCCCCGCCGTTGGACCACATGAAGGGCAGGAACTGCCAGGTGCCCTCGTAGGTGGCGATCGCGGAGAACGCGATGCCGTAGACGTCGTCGTGGGTGAGCGCCTTGGCTGCGGACGTCAGCTCGTCCCAGGTCGTGGGCGGTTCGAGACCTGCCTCGGCGAGCATCGCCGTGTTGTAGAACAGTGCGATCGTATTGACCGTCGGGGCGAGGCCGTAGACCTTGCCCTCATAGGTGCCGGCGTCGAGGATCTCCGGCTGGAAGCCGCTGGTGTCGATGCCGAAGTCCTCCAGCGGGACGAGAGCACCGGAGCTCGCGATCTCCTGGAGGTCGGGATTGTCGAGCATCAGCAGGTCCGGGAGGGTCTTGGACGAGCTCATCTGCAGGACTTTCTGGATGAGCTGGTCACCGGGGATCTTCTCCCGGCTGATCGTCATGCCGACCTCGGAGGCGACGGTCTCGAGGGTCTCCTGGATGACGACGTCGTCGGCGGGGGTGTTGTAGTAGTCCACCACGCGCAGAACGCTCGGGTCACCGGAGCCGCCTCCAGTGCCGGAGCCACCGCAGGCGGCGAGGGAGAGCAGCCCGGGTGCTGCGACCAGCGCACCGAGGGCTCGACGGGTCGGACGTGGCACGAACGCGGAGGTGGAGCGAACGGCAGCGGCCCTGGTGGTGTGGTGCGACATCTTTGTCTCTTCTCTCGTGATGAGTCATCGATTCGTATCGACAATGACAGCGGGGCACGGGCGATGACGGTGCGGGATTCTTCTCTCCTGGGCCGCCGTCGTCGGCGAACCGTTGAGAGATGGTCATCATGGACGAGGACCGGCAGGCACGCAAGACCTGTCCACCTCGGCCCGCAGGCGCACTCACCACTGGCCGGGCATCACCCCAGGCGACGGCGCTCGACGTTCATGAGCAATCCCGATCCTGTTATCGATTCGTATCATCGATTGATGGCTGTCGGCCCTCCGAGACTGCGGTACCCCCGGCGTCGCCGAGCCGGAGACGATGCTCCGGCGCGCCGACGCATGACGAGAGGCCCGTGGTCCACCGCATCGACGATCCGAATCGTCATCACAGCGGTCCACGGGCCTCTGCACGCGGTCACACCGCGGGCTCGTTTCGGCGGTCGAGCCGCCTCAGCGGCCTGCTCTCACCGCGAAGGCGCGACCGGAATCGTCAGAACCAGGTCTTGCGTCCGCCGACGGCGCGGCCGAGGAAGCCCAGCACCGTCAGGACGATGCCGATCACGACGAGCAGCCCGCCGAGGGCGTAGAGGAAGGACAGGTCCGTCAGTGCGCCGACGATCAGCAGAATGACACCGAGAATGATCATGGAGAACCTCGCTAAGCAGAGCTCGCGCCACAGGGGGTCCTGGGCACCTAGGTGATCACCGCTGCATGGAGACGGGAACTGTGGCCCGCGATACCCGTGACGCAGCGCCGACCGGGAAGAGCCGCAACACTACCTGAGCATCTGCTCAGAACGATGCCCGCCGCACTGCGCCCCACTATCGCGACGTCCTCCCCGATATCCGCCGTGACCAGGGGTTCTGTGGAGCGGGTGGGAGGCTTCCGGTGCTGGGTTACCGGGCGGTCCTTCCAGCGCCGGTCCGCCGGCCCCCGCGAACGCCCGCCTGGGCGCGTCGTCGGTGCTAGCGTGCCCGAGTGACCGACTCGGATTCCCGCTCCCCCGCATCGTCCGCCTCCCACGCCCAGGAGGCTCGGGGCGGTGGCACGACCGGCTTCGATCGCGAGCAGTACATCGAGCTCCAGTCCCGCCACATCCAGCGCCGTCGCGAGGAGATCGGCGGGAAGCTGTACCTGGAGATGGGCGGGAAGCTCTTCGATGACCACCATGCCTCCCGCGTGCTGCCCGGCTTCACCCCGGACAACAAGATCGCGATGCTGCATCGGCTCAAGGACGAGCTGGAGATCCTGATCTGCCTGAACGCGAAGGATCTCGAGCGGCAGAAGGTGCGCGCGGATCTGGGCATCCCCTACGAGGACGACGTGCTGCGGCTGATCGACGTGTTCCGCGAGCACGACTTCCTGGTGGAGAACGTGGTGGTCACCCAGTTGGAGCCCGCCAACCATGTCGCGCACGCCTTCATCGAGCGCCTGCAGCGACTGGGTCTGCAGGTGGCCCGCCACACCGTGATCCCCGGATACCCCCAGGACACCGCGCGGATCGTCTCCGAGCAGGGATTCGGTGCGAACGAGTACACCCGCACCGCCCGGGACCTGATCGTGGTGACGGCGCCGGGGCCGGGCTCGGGCAAGCTCGCCACCTGCCTCTCGCAGATCTACCACGACCATCAGCGCGGGATCAGCTCCGGATACGCGAAATTCGAGACCTTCCCGATCTGGAACCTGCCGCTGGAGCATCCGGTGAACCTCGCCTACGAGTCCGCGACCGCCGATCTGGACGATCTGAACCTCATCGATCCCTTCCATCTGGCGGCCTACGGGCAGCAGGTCACCAGCTACAACCGGGACGTGGAGGTGTTCCCACTGCTGCGCACGCTACTGGAGAAGCTCACCGGCAGCTCGCCCTACGCCTCCCCCACCGACATGGGCGTGAACCTGGCCGGGGACTGCATCGTCGATGACGCGGTGTGCCGGGAGGCCTCGCGGCAGGAGATCATCCGCCGCTACTACAAGGCGCTCATGCACGAGCGGATCAACGACGAGGACGACCTCGTCTCGCAGCGGATCGGGATGGTCATGTCGAAGGCGGGATGCGCGCCGAACGATCGTGCCGTGGTCCAGCCCTCCCTCGCGATCGAGGCCCGCACCGGGGAGCCGGGGGCCGCGATGCAGCTGGCCGATGGCACGCTGATCACCGGGAAGACCTCGGCGCTGCTGGGCTGTTCGGCGGCGATGCTGCTGAACGCCCTGAAGCATCTGGCCGGGCTCGAGGACTCCGTGCAGCTGCTCTCCCCCTCCTCGATCGAGCCCATCCAGACCCTGAAGACTGAGCACCTCGGATCCCGCAATCCGCGTCTGCACACCGATGAGGTGCTGATCGCCCTGTCGGTCTCCGCCTCGAGCGACGAGAACGCCCGGCGGGCTGTGGAGCAGCTGCGCAACCTCGCCGGCTGCGACGTGCACACCACCACGATCCTCGGCACCGTCGACGAGGACATCTTCCGCAACCTGGGGATCTCCGTGACCTCCGAGCCGCGGTTCCTGCACAAGGCGCTCTACCACAAGCGCTGAGAGATCCGGAGGCCCACCATGCGTCGCCCGCACACCACCCTCGCCGCGCTCGCGGCCCCGCTGCTGCTGTGCGGGCTGGCCGCCTGCGGGCCGGAGGAGCCAGCCGAGGAGGAGACCGGGACCCCGACGAGCGAGGCACCTGCGACCCCGACCTCGCCGCCGGTAGAGGTCTCGGACGGCGGAGGAGGCGTCGGCGACGATGACGACGAGGTGGTCCAGCCGACGGAGAACACGGAGTACGTCGAGCAGGGCGAGGGCACCGAGAGCGAATAGGCACCCTGCCCGGCGCGGGGAGCTCAGTCCTCGATCAGCCGCAGGACCCGTCCGGGCGAGCCGACCACGAGCGCCCGTGCAGGGACGTCCTTGGTGACCACCGATGCCGCGGCGATCACCGCGTCATCGCCGATGGTGACGCCCGGCAGGATCGTCACGTTCGCTCCGATCCAGACGTTGCGGCCGACGGTGACCTTCCCCGGGTGCATGTCTCCGCGCCTGGAGGGAGCCAGGTCATGGTTCAAAGTGGCGATGACGGTGTTGTGCCCGATCAGGCAATCGTCTCCGATCTCGATCCCGCCCTGGTCCTGGAAGCGGCACCCGGCGTTGAGGAACACCCGCTTTCCGAGGTGAGTGTTCTTGCCGAAGTCAGTGGTGAATGGCGGGAACATGGTCACCGACTCGTCGATCTCGTGCCCGGTGAGCTGTGCGAGCAGCGATCGCACCTCCGCGGGTTCGTGGTATCCGCCGTTCAGCTCGCCCGTGATCCGCAGGGCCTCCTGGCTGGCCTCGTGCATCACGGCGTGCAGCGGCGAGCTGGCGGGGATGCTCTCGCCGGAGTCCAGGGCTGCGAGCAGGTCAGTGAAGGTCATGGGATCTCCTTGTCGGCGAAGCGGCGGGAGTGCGGGGGCACGACTCACCGGAACGACGGTGGCGGGTGGGGTCTCCATGATCGCTGACGCCACGCGCCCGAGGAGACGAACGGCCCCGCCCTGGACGCTCCGGAACGGGACCGACGTTCAGCTCGGACGCCTGGGCAGGACGACGAGCGCCTGCACCGGGGAGCGGGAGCTGAAGAAGTCCCCGATCGCTCCGGCGCAGACAGCGAAGCACCAGCTGATCACCTACCTGAACGACGCCTCCTCGACGCCGATCGGCCGTGCCGTGCACCTGGAGGCGCTCCCCTGCACCGAGCTCCCGGGGACCTGGGACCGGCCGGAGGCTCCCCGGGCCCTCGTGCTGGATGCCCCGGAGTGGTGGTCGGCGACGGCGGCGAGATCTGGGAGGCCGGTGGCGGCGTGGTGTGGGAACGGATCAGCGAGGGGTGACCTCCCCCGCCACGGGTGACAACAGGTGGACACCCGCGGGCGCCGACGGCGCGTCCGCCCCTATACCAATACACTACTGTTCTGTATTGTTATATCCATGTCCCCGACGACGCCACCCTCTCCCGGACGACCCCGCAGCGCCGAGGCGGACCGCGCCGTGCTGGACGCCGCCCTGGAGCTCTTCATCGACAAGGGGGTCGACGCCGTGAAGGTCGACACTGCGGCGAAGCGGGCCGGGGTCACGCGCGCCACCGTCTACCGGCGCTATCCACGACGAGAGGACCTGGTGATCGCGGCGATCGCCGAGGGCTACCGGGTGCATCTGGAGCGCCCCTCCCCGCCGGACCCGACCGTCGGCGACATGATCGAGGGCATGGCCGGGGCGCTTGCGGACCACCGCGTCAGGGGACTGCTGCGACGACTGATGTCCGTCCCGCACGATCATCCGGACCTCTTCGCCCGATACCGCCGTGAGACCGGGGCTCAGGACCGCGACCTGGTGATCCGTACGGTGCTCGCCAACGAGGCGGCTGCCGGGCGCTTCCCGCCGGGCACCGACCTCGAGATGGTCCAGGTCCTCTTCGCCGGATCCATCAGCTCGCATCTGCTCACCCATTCCGACCACGAGCCGAGGGACCAGATCGTCGACCACCTGTACCGGGCGCTGCGCGCGCTCGGACTCGAGCAGGAGCCCCCGCCGCAGCGAGCTCCGTGACAGTTCCTACGAAGGAGTCCTGATGACTGCTGTGATCACCATCGAGGGCCTGGTCAAGACGTTCGGTCCGCACCGCGCGCTGTCCGGGCTGGATCTTGAGGTCCGCCCCGGGGAGGTGCACGGCTTCCTGGGACCCAACGGGGCCGGGAAGTCGACCACCCTGCGGATCCTGATGGGTCTGCTGCGGCCCGACAACGGCCTCGCGACCCTGTTCGGCAAGGACCCCTGGACGGATGCGGTCTCCCTCCACCGGCGCGTCGCCTACGTCCCCGGGGACGTCGAGCTGTGGCCCACCCTCACCGGTGGCGAGGTGATCGACCTCCTCGGCCGGATGCGCGGTCACTCCGGCGTCGCCCGACGCGCCGAGCTGATCGAGAAGTTCGACCTCGATCCGGGCAAGAGGTCCCGCACCTACTCCACAGGAAATCGGCAGAAGGTCGCCCTGGTGGCGGCGTTCGCCTCCGA
>JAKDUN010000370.1 GCA_030457675.1 Brachybacterium sp.
GCCGACTGGCGGGCCACGCCGAGCCCGTCGCCGATGGATCCCCACGACGTCCCGCGCGAGCGCATGTACGCCACCAGGTCCGCCTGGAACCGCTCGAGCTGCGGGCGCTGCCGGGTGACGCCGCGGAGCATCTCCACCAGCTCCTCTTCGGTGAACGACTCGAAGGCAGCGGCAGCGACCTCGGTGCCCTCCTCGAAGGAGCGCGCAGCCTGGCGTGCACAGTCCCCGCAGATCATCACCCCGAGCCCGCCGAGGAGCGGGCGGTCATCACCGCCGGGGAGTCCGCAGAACCCGCAGTGCATCTCGGAGATCCCGTTCGGTCCACGCATGCGGCGAGTCTAGAGGGATTCCTGCGCTCGACACCGCCCTGCTGTCAGGGTAACCTGACAACCGGTTGCGTCAGGACGCCCTGACATGTCTGGTCGCGGGCCCTCGGAGACGGCCCCTCCCCACTCCGGAAGCGATGGTGACCATGCGCAGGATCCTCCTCGCCGCGCTCGGCGAATCCACGGGCGATGATGCCGTGCGCACCCTGCTGCCGCTGATCGCCGTGGCGTCCCTCGGGGTCGGCGGCGGCCTCCTGGGTCTGCTGAACGCCCTGCCCTTCCTCTGGTATCTCTGCGCCCACCACCAGATCGGCGTCGCAGTCGATGCGCTCGGGCACCGCTATGCCGTCATGCTCGGCAACGGCCTGCGCGTGCTCACGGTGTCAATGGTGATTCTGCTGCTGGTCACCGAGCACCTCTCGGTGGGCGCGCTGCTGGTCCTGGCGGCAGCCATCGGGCTGGGTGACGCGCTGTTCACCACCGGTCACAGCGCGATGGTCCCCGCGGTCGTCGGCCGGGAGCGCACCGCCGACTGCTACCAGCGCATCGAAGGGATCAGCGCGGTGGCTCGGGTCTCGAGCCCGGCGATGGTCTCTGCCCTGCTGCGGGCGGCCTCCCCCGCGCTCGCCCTGTGCCTCGGGGTCGCGGCCTACCTGTTCAGCCTGGTCGCCCTCGCCACCCTGCCGCGCCGCGCGGGCGCGGCCACCGCCTCCCCGGCAGGCGCCGACCAGTCGGCGACCGCTGCACCACCGGCATCACCCCCGGCATCGGGGCCGGGGTGGACCGTGCCTCGGGTGCTGGCCACTCAGGGGCTGGGGCACCTCACCGTGTCCACCATGCTCCTGAATGCCGCGGCGATGGTCTCGGGCACGGCGCTGGTGCTCTTCGCGCTGGAGACTCTGGAACTGTCCCCCTCGACAGTCGCCCTGTTCACCGCGGCCGGGGCGCTGGGCGCTCTGCTCGGCGCCGCCTGCTCCACGCCGCTGCGCGCCCGCCTGCCCACGGGCGGGGCGAAGCTGCTGGCCACGGCCGGCGTCGCCCTGAGCAGCCTGGTGGTCCCGGCCGCCTTCCTGCTGGCGAGGGGTCAGGCCGTGGTCATCGGGGCCGGCGAGCTGCTGGTCGCCGCGTGCGCGACCGCGTCGATGATCGTGGGCTCCGATGTGCCGGCGCGACTGGTCCCGCAGCAGCAGCTGGGCCGAGCGTTCGCAGCGATCCGCCTGCTGACGATCGGGGTGATGCCGGTGGCGAGCGGGCTCGGCGGCCTGCTGATCGCGGTGACCTCGCCGCTCGCAGCACTGCTCGCCGGCGCCGGCCTCGCCGCCCTCGCCTGCCTGCCGCTGCTCCGGATCCGCACCTGGTCCCCGCCGCCCCCGGCCGAGGTGCCCGCCTGAGCTCGGCAGGCATGTCACCTTTCTGGGGGCGGGCCGGGTAGACTGCCCGTGAACGTTCACGAACCCGGTTCGCACCCTGACCGGCCTCGAGTCCAGGAGACCCCTCACCGATGAGCACCCCGCTGCAGGCCACCATCAGCTCAGACAGCTCAGCCCCCACCGATCGCTGGTGGGAGGAGCTCCCCGCCGGCCGGAACCGTCTGCGCGGCCGAGCGCACCTGCACTCCGACGCCCCCGCGCTGAACCTCGACGGGACCTGGGATTTCCGCTACGGGTCCCGCGCCGACGGCTCGGACCTCGGCGAGAGCACCGAGATCGCCGTGCCGGGGCTCTGGCAGCTGCAGGGGCACGGCGCCCCGCAGTACACCAACGTCATCTACCCGATCCCGCGCGAGATCCCGCACGTGCCGGACGAGAACCCCACCGGGCACTACTCCCGCACGCTCACCGTTCCCGCCGAGTGGGCCGAGCAGCTGGCCTCGGGGGCGCGCCTGCTGCTGCGCTTCCAGGGCGTGGACTCGGCGGCGAAGGTATGGATCGACGGGGTGGAGATCGGTGTGACCGCCGGCTCCCGCCTCACCCAGGAGTTCGACGTCACGGACGCGCTCACCTCGTCCGGCGAGCAGCGCGAGCACCTGCTGGAAGTCCGGGTGGTGCAGTGGTCGGTCAACACCTACGTCGAGGACCAGGACATGTGGTGGGCCTCGGGCATCTTCCGCAGCGTGGATCTGCTGCTGCGGCCGGTCGGCGGGATCCATGACCTGGTCACCGTCGCGGACTTCGATCCGGCCACCGGCCACGGCACCCTGAGCGCGACCGTCTTCGACGCGGACGGCGCCGAGATCGTGGCGACCCTCGACGTCCCCGCGCTCGGCCACTCGGCCGCCACCGGCGTGGACCCCCTCGCCCTGGGCGAGGTGCGGCCGTGGTCCGCAGAGGATCCGCACCTGTACGACGCCACGATCAGCACGGGCACCGAGACCGTCACCCTGCGCCTGGGCTTCCGCCGCGTCGAGGTGGACGGGGAGATCTTCCGCGTCAACGGCGAGCGCATCGTGTTCCGCGGCGTGAACCGCCACGAGGCGGATCCGGTCGTCGGCCGCGCCCAGCACCTGGAGAACCAGGATCTCGACGTGGCGCTGATGAAGCAGCACAACCTCAACGCCGTGCGCACCTCCCACTACCCGCCCCACCAGCGTTTCCTCGAGGTGTGCGATGAGGTGGGGCTGTACGTC
>JAKDUN010000371.1 GCA_030457675.1 Brachybacterium sp.
ATCGGACATGTGAGGTGGCTCGCCGCTGAGGCGACCGTTCATCCGGACGCGCAGCGAATACCACCGAGCTGCCGGGACCCCCAGGGGTCGGATCTCGTCCGTCCGACCAGCGCACCGCGCGACCTGGGGGTCCTCCCCTGCCCGAGGGCGCGGCGGCCGATAGCCTGCCGTCATGACGACCCCCTCCCAGTACGCGCCCGTCGAACTGCTCTCGACCACGATCGACGAGACCGCCGTGATCCGCTCGAGGGACGACCAGCGCCCCGTCGTGCTCCTGCTGCACGGCCTGGGCAGCCATGAGGGGGACCTCGCCGGTCTGGTCCCCTTCCTCCCCCAGGAGCTGGCCTATGTCTCCCTGCGCGGCATCTACCGCTACGCGCAGGGCTACGCCTGGTTCGAGATGCCGATGGATCCCGAGCGCCCGGAGGCTCTGCAGACCTCCGCCGCCGCGGTCGAGCACTGGATCGGCGCGCAGGACGCGCCGGTGATCGGAGCCATCGGGTTCTCCCAGGGAGGAGCCCTGGCGCTGCAGCTGCTGCGCCGCGACCCGCGCGCGCTCGATTTCGTCGTGAACCTCTCCGGCTTCCCGTTCCCGGCCCCGATGCCCGGCGACGACGCGCTCGCCGAGGTGCGCCCGCCCGCACTGTGGGGACACGGCGGCATGGACCCGCACTTCGCGGACGGGCGCGAGGCTGCGGTCCGCGAGTTCATGAGCGCCCACACCCGGCTCGAGGAGGAGCGCCGCCCGCAGCTGGGGCATGCGGTGGACGAGGTCGAGCTGCGCGCCGTCGCGTCCTTCCTCCAGCGGCGCGCCGCTGAGCTCTGAGGCGTCGGCGCCGTCCGCAGCCCGGATACCGGCGCAGGGAGTGGACGACGGGACGTAGACTCCTGTCGCAAATCATCATTCTGCGGGGACAGGGGTCCTCCGCTGTGCTCAGGAGGGGTCATGCACGTGTCCGCCCATGCGGTGTCAGATCGAACCGAACCGAGGCTCTCCAGGACGCGCCTGCTGCTGCTCCTCATCGCCGGGGTCGCCGCACTGCTCACCCTGGCCGCCTGCGGCAAGGTCGACAACTCCACCGAGATCGCCGCTGACGGCTCCGGGGTACAGACGCTGACCGTCACGATCTCCGAGGGCGACATGGAGAAGATCGACGGAGGGGCGGAGACGGTCGAGGCCACGATCCAGGAGAACACTCCGGGGCTGAGCTACGAGGGGATGACGAAGGACGGCACCGACACCGTCTTCACCATGGCCCTCGAGTTCGCCGATGCGGAGGACTACGCCGCCAAGGCCCAGCCGGTGCTCGCCGCCGGCGGGCTGACGAAGACGGCCGAGGTGACGTTCACGCCGCCGAGCCCACCGTTCAGCCCCGGGTACACCCTCACCCGCAACTTCACCGCCGGAGACCTCACCCGCTGGGCCGTGAAGGCGCTGGTCGACGCGGACAAGATCGAGGGCGCGAGCGAGAGCGACATCGACAGCGCACTGGAGCAGGGCGAGGTCACGGTGACGGCCGACGGCGCCGACCTGGAGCAGACCACCTACGCGAGCCAGGACAGCGCCGCGGTCTGGAGCAACGCGGACTCCGTCGGCTTCGACAGCGTGAAGGTCGTGACCGCCGGCGCGGAGGACCCCGCCGCGGACTCCTACACCCGCACCATCACCTACGAGCTGCAGCGTGCGACGTACCTGGACGCGAAGGACGACTTCGACGCCTTCTTCGAGTCCGCGACCCCGGACGGCGGCGAGCTGACGCCCGCGGGCGCGACCGGCACCACCTGGGTGATCGCCTTCCCCGCCGGGACCGCCGAAAAGGTCGCCGGCTGGACCGACACGGCACTGGTCACCACCGGGAGCGTCTTCTCGGTCGAGGCCGCGCCGAATGCCGAGGACCCGTTCTCGATCGACACCCGCGTCGTCGACACCATCGAGTGCACGGTGGCGTGCGGGGAGACGGGACATCTCGAGCAGGCCCTCGAGGTGCCCGTCGGGTTCAGCGGCAGCGCGGCCGACGCCCCGGCGGACCCCGAGGCGGCGGGTACCGAGGAGGTCTCCCTCGAGGGAGGTGCGGAGCCGCAGGTCTTCACCAAGTCCATCGTCTTCCGCACCGCCGAGTACGACGTCGTCGTCGAGCGGGACGGCGGAGGCTCCGTCACCATGGCGCTCTCCCTCCCCGCGGAGGACGACGCCGTGGTGACCGAGGAGAACATCCTCGCCTTCCTGGGGGAGGGCACCGAGCGCTCCGAGGCGGAGGGCGTCGTGACGTACACCCGGACCGCGGAGGCCGAGGAGGCCGAGGACTTCTCGGGCGCGCTGCAGAAGCTCGGCTTCGAGGGCGTCGAGGGCCCGCCGTTCATCTCCGTGGTCGAGCGCGGCGACGGGGACTACCGGGTCACCCTCGAGCTGGGGGTCAACAGCACCCTGTACGAGAAGATGGGCGAGGACGCCACCTGGACGATCCGCGGCGAGGGCCTGCGCCCGACCGCGGTGGTCCAGGACGAGGCCGGCACCGCCGCGATCGGCCAGGAGACCATCACGGTGGACGGCCAGCACGGCGTGGCCCTGGTGTTCACTGCGGAGCGCACGGGCCTCGGCCCCGTCGCGATCGCCGCGATCCTCATCGTCCTCGCGCTGGGCGGTCTGCTGGTCGCGGCGGGCATCGTCGCATTCCTGAACCGGGGGCGGCTCAAGGCCCTGTTCGCCGGCGCCTCCGGCGCACCCGTGCCGACGGACGGCCCCGAGCAGCCGGGGACCGCTCCGGAGGCGCCGCCCGCGGACTCCGACCGTCCCTGAGGCGTCCTCCACATCGACCCCCGCTCCCAGGGATCGGGTTGTAGCATTCCGTCATCCGCCTCCGATCGTCGGGGGTGTCATGAGGAGCACCAGGAGATCATGAGCGCCGCCAGCGACGCCCCCAGTGACAGTCCCAGGCCTTCGGGCCTGCAC
>JAKDUN010000372.1 GCA_030457675.1 Brachybacterium sp.
TCACCGGCTTCGTGGTGTTCGAGCTGGCCGGCATCGTCGGCACCCTGCTGTGCGGATGGGTCTCCGACAAGATCTTCCACGGCTATCGCGCCGGCACCGGCATGGTGTTCATGGCCCTCACCGCCGTGGCTCTGGTCGCCTACTGGCAGGTTCCCGTCACTGCTCCGCTGTGGATCTCGATCGCACTGGTGGCGGTCATCGGCGGGCTCATCTACGGCCCGGTGATGCTCATCGGCCTGCAGGCCATCGATCTCTCACCGCGCCAGGTCGCCGGAACGGCCGCAGGCTTCACCGGCCTGTTCGGCTACCTCCTCGGCGCGACCCTCGCCTCCTCCGGCGTGGGTCTGCTGGTGCACGAGTTCGGCTGGGACGTCGCATTCGCGGTGCTCACCGCCTGCGCACTTCTCGTCGTCGGCATCATGTGGGTGATCGGCAAGGACGAGAAGGTGCTGATGCGGGCCCGCGAGGAGAAGCAGCTCACAGCGGATGCGGAAGCTGCGGCCCTGTCGTCGGCGTCCGACCGCTGAGAGCTGGCCTACCCTCTGAAGATCATGCCAAGTCCTCGTCGATCGCCGCGCGCCGTGTGTGCGCTGGTAGTGCTCGCACTGCTGGCTCTCACCGGTTGCGCGGCGGTCGACGATCAGCACTCAGCAGATCAGGATCTCGCGGTGCTCTGCTCCAACGATGCCGAGATCTGCCGCGCCTGGGCAGAGGCCTTCACGGAGCGCACCGGTCATGGGGTGACCACCGTCCGCCTGCCCACCTCGGAGGCTCTCGAGCGGATCCGTCACGGCGAGGATCTGCCGGAGTTCGATGTCTGGCACGGCGGCGGCTCCGAGATGTATGTCGAGGCGGCCGATGAGGGCCTGCTCGCGCCGTATCCCTCGGTGCAGGCCGAGAAGATCCCCGACACCTTCCGCGACGAAGAGAACCGCTGGAGCGGTGTGTACTCGTCGATGCTGGCGTTCTGCGTGTCGCCGCCGGCGATCGCGGCGCTCGGCACCGAGGTCCCTCGCACTTGGGATGACCTGCTGGATCCCTTGCTGGACGGGCAGATCAGCACGGCCTCTCCGCGAACCTCCGGAACCGCCTACACCGCGATGTCCCTGCAGATCGATCGGCTCGGCGAGGACGCCGGCCGCGAGTATCTCGCTGCTCTGTACGAGCAAGTCCTCCAGTTCACCCGTTCCGGCACTGCGCCCGCACAGGTGGTGGCCCGCGGGGAGACCGCGGTCGCCATCACCTTCGCGCCATACTGCGAGGCCGCCCGTGCCGACGGCAGCGAGGTAGAGCTGGTGATCCCCGAGGACGCCACAGGATACGAAGTCGGCGCCGTCGCGATCCTGGCCGGTGCCCCGCATCCCGAGGCGGCCAGGAAGTATCTCGATTTCGCGCTCTCTGCTGAGGGGCAGCTCGCCGGGGCCACGAGCGGGATCGACCAGATCCCGACCCATTCGGAGCTGCCCGAGAATCTTGCCGAGGTGCTTGCTGATGGCCGCTATCCGGTGATCGGGGCACCGCTCTCAGAGCGCTCCGCACGCCGGGAGGCCCTCCTGGCCTGGTTCACCGAAGAGGTCGAACGGTGAGCCGCATCTGGCCGCGTGCCGCAGTGGCGGTCTCCCTCGCCCTCGCGGCTGCAGGGGCGGCGATGGTGATCATCTGGCCTGTGCTGCGCATGGTGGTGGAGGCAGTCTCAGCCGTCGCGACCACCGGCATCCCCGGGCTCGGGCGCACGATGGCTGTCTCCTTCGCCCTCGCCCTCGCCGTGACCATCATCGGTACCGCGCTGGCCCTTGCGCTGGCGTTGACTGCACGCACGTTGCCCTGGGGATGGAGACGGCTGCTCGACGCCGGCATCGGCGGGCTCCTGCTGGCACCTCCCTACGTGGTCGCGGCGGCAGTGGTTGCCACCGGGGGTCGGGGAGGCCTGCTCACAGCGATGCTGCCCGAGGTATACGGGGCCCCAGGAATGATGTTCGCCATGATCGTGGCGCACCTGCCGATCCCCTACCTGACGATCAGGGTGGCCTGGAGGGGGGTGGACCCGCGGCTCGTGGAGATGGCGCGGGTCAACGGCGCGCGCGCCGCCGACGTGATCCGGCTGGTGCTGCTGCCGCCGTTGCGCGGGCCTCTCGGAGTCGCAGCCGCGCTGCTGTTCGTCTCCGCGCTGTCGGACCCTTCGATCCCCGCCGTGCTGCGCGGCCGGGTGCCGACCCTCGCCCATACCGCGTATATCGAAGTGATCGCCTGGGGTGGTGAGGGCACCGCCGCGTTCATCGCCGTCCTGCTGACCCTGCCGGTCCTCCCCGTGGTGCTGGCACTGTGGCGCCGTCGGGAGAACGGAGCGCTGGTGTACCCGTGGCAGGGACGTGGTGTGAGCCCCCGGCTCGTGCTCCCCCATTCGATCCTCGTGACCAGCTGCCGACTGCTCAGCGTCCTCATCCTGAGCGTCGTGATGGTCCTGGGGGTCGCTGCAGTGGCGACGATGCTGCGCGCCCAGGAGTCGCTGTTCACCCCGGCGATGTCCGAAGTCATCGGCTCGACGGTGCGGTATGCGCTGATCGCACTGCTCCTCGCGCTGCCGTTGGGCCTGTTGACGGCATGGGCCTCTGAACGGGGCGGCAGGCTGCTCGGCCACGGCGTCGATCTCCTCCAGACGTCCTTGCTGCTGATGCCCGGCACCTCCCTCGGTATCGCGATCTTCCTGGCCTACGGATTCGGGACCCGTACTCCGTTCGGGGAGCTGCCTGCCCTGGTCGGCGGAGCATCTCTCGCTTCGGGCTCGGTGGCGCTCATTGCCGTGTTCATGGCACCGGCGGTGCCGATGGTGCACCTCGCAGCTCGAGCCGGGCAGCGCCGGGTCCCGCTGGCCGTGCGCGAGACCGCCAGCGTGCTCGGAGCGGGCCGGCGCCGCGTCACCCTGCAGTTCGTGCTGCCGCAGACCA
>JAKDUN010000373.1 GCA_030457675.1 Brachybacterium sp.
TACGTGGGGGTGGGAGGCGCCGTTCAGAACTGCGCCGTCTCGGTGGAGCCGACGAGTGCGAGGGTGCTCGAGCTCGGATTCAAGGCGGTGGCGACCCGGTCGAAGTACCCGGTGCCCACCTCGGCCTGGTGCTTGTGCGCCGTGAAGCCGTGCTCGGCGGCGGCGAACTCCGCTTCCTGCAGCTCGACATAGGCGCTCATCTGCCGCTCCTGGTAGCCGGAGGCCAGCTCGAACATCGAGTGGTTCAGCGAGTGGAAGCCGGCCAGGGTGATGAACTGGAAGGCGTAGCCCATCGCGGCCAGCTCGCGCTGGAACGAGGCGATCTGCGCATCGTCCAGGTGCCGCTTCCAGTTGAAGCTCGGCGAGCAGTTGTAGGCGAGCTTCTGTTCGGGGAAGTCGCGGTGGATCCGCTCGGCGAAGGTGCGGGCCAGCTCGAGGTCCGGCTCGGCGGATTCGACCCACAGCAGGTCCGCGTACTCCGCATAGGCCAGACCGCGGGCGATCACCGGTTCGATCCCGGACTGCACCTCGTAGAAGCCCTCGGCGGTGCGCTCCCCGGTCAGGAAGGGCTGGTCACGCTCGTCGATGTCGCTGGTCAGCAGGTTCGCGGCCAGCGCATCGGTGCGGGCGATGATCACCGTCGGCGCCCCCGCCACATCCGCGGCGAGACGGGCGGCGCTGAGGGTGCGCACGTGCTGGGAGGTGGGCACCAGCACCTTGCCTCCCATATGGCCGCACTTCTTCTCGCTGGCCAGCTGGTCCTCCCAGTGCACGCCCGCGGCGCCGGCCTCGATCATCGAGAGCATCAGCTCGTAGGCGTTCAGCGGTCCGCCGAAGCCGGCCTCGGCGTCGGCGACGATCGGGGCCATCCAGTCACGGCTGGTGGAGCCGGTCTCGGCATGCTCGATCTGCGCGGCGCGCTGCAGGGCGTTGTTGATCCGACGCACCACGGCGGGCACCGAGTTGACCGGGTACAGCGACTGGTCGGGGTAGGTCTTGCCCGAGAGGTTGGCGTCGGCCGCGACCTGCCATCCGGAGAGATAGATGGCCTGCAGCCCGGCGCGGACCTGCTGGACGGCCTGGTTGCCGGTCAGCGCACCCAGCGCCCGCACCCAGTGCTCCGGGTCGGCGGTGTTCTCCTCGATGAGGTCCCACAGGGTCTCCGCGCCGCGGCGGGCCAGGGTGCGCTCCTCGCGGACAGGACCGGCCAGCGCGATGACGTCGCCTGCGGTGTGGTCCCGGCGCACATTCCGCCAGCGGGGATCGATCTCCCAGTCGCGGGCGAGCTCCTGGGCGGTCAGGGTCTGGTCGCCGTGGCGGGGAGTGCCGGGCCGGGCGGAGGGAGTGGTCGGGGTGGTCATCGTCGGCTCCTCGGATCGTGCGGTGTGCGGTGATGTCCTCGACGAACTTCATCGAGTAGTCACACTCTGCGGGCCTCGCAAGCCCCCTGGAACCCCCGATTCCGAAGAACTTCTGCGCTATTTCTGTTCGGCAGAACTTTTCTGTGGCACCGTGTCCGCATGGCTCACGACGACGTGGCACCCCACGGGGCGACAGCTCCCGACGACGACTCCTTCGACCCGCTGCTCATCGGCCGGCGCATCCGTGCCCGCCGCCAGGAGCGCGGCCTCTCCCTGGCCGAGCTCGCCGCCGCCGTGGAAAGAGCACCCTCCCAGCTGTCGGTGATCGAGAACGGCAGACGCGAGCTG
The DNA here is from genome assembly GCA_030457675.1 of Brachybacterium sp. Lineage (GTDB taxonomy): Bacteria > Actinomycetota > Actinomycetes > Actinomycetales > Dermabacteraceae > Brachybacterium. The sequence goes on from JAKDUN010000373.1 coordinate 1,710, forward strand.
AAGCTCGGCGAGCTGCGCCGGATCGCGCGCGCCCTCCAGGTGGGTGTCGACGACCTGCTGGAGACGGCGCCACCGAACCGTCGGGCCGCGCTCGAGATCGCCTTGGAGAAGGCGCAGGCCGGCACGCTGTACCAGAGTCTTCCGCTGCCCGAGCTGCCGGTGCGCAAGTCGCTCTCCGATGGGGCGATCGAGACCATCCTGGCGCTGCACGAGGAGCTGCGCCGACTCCACGAGGAGCGCGCGGCCACCCCGGAGGAGGCGCGGCGGGTCAACGGGCAGCTGCGCGAGGAGCAGTCCCGGGCCGGGAACTACGACGCCGCGCTCGAGGAGGTGGCCCGGGATCTGCTGGAGCAGATCGGGCACCGGGGTGGGCCGCTGTCCCAGTCCAAGGTGTCGCTGCTGGCCGCGCGGCTGGGCTTCACCCTGCACTCGGTGCCGGACCTGCCCCATTCGACCCGGTCGATCACCGATTCGGAGCACATGCGGATCTACCTGCCGCTGGGCCGGTCCCTCTCGGATCCGCGCTCCACGGTGCTGCAGGCGATCGCCGCCCATGTGCTGGGCAAGGGCGAGCCCGCGGACTACGGCGAGCTGCTGCGCCAGCGGGTGGACACGAACTACCTGGCCTGCGCGCTGCTGCTGCCCGAGGGCGGGGCACTGGACTTCCTGCAGAGCGCGAAGTCTCAGCGGGAGCTGAGCGTCGAGGACCTGCGCGACGAGTTCGCGGTGAGCTACGAGATGGCCGCTCACCGCTTCACGAACCTGGCCACCCACCACCTGGGCATCCCCGTGCACTTCCTGAAGGTCCACGCCTCCGGCACGATCCTCAAGGCCTACCAGAACGACGAGGTGCGCTTCCCCACCGATGCGCTCGGTGCGGTGGAGGGGCAGCGGGTGTGTCGCTGGTGGAGCGCACGGCGGGTGTTCCGCAGCGAGGACCGGATGCGGCAGTACTGCCAGTACACCGACAAGCCCGGCGGCACCTACTGGTGCACCTCGCACATCGAATCCGGGCCGGGCGGGGAGTTCTCGATCTCCGTGGGCACCGCGTACCAGCACACGAAGTGGTTCCGGGGCCGGGAGACCACGGTGCGCCACTCCTCCTCGTGCCCCGACCCCACCTGCTGCCGGGAGCCGGATCCCGCGCTGGTGGATCGCTGGGAGGGGTCGGTGTGGCCGGTCGCGCGGCTGCACGCCTCGCTGCTGGCCGCGATGCCCACGGGCACCTTCAC
>JAKDUN010000374.1 GCA_030457675.1 Brachybacterium sp.
CCGCGGAGGAGGCGGATGAGGAGGTGGCGGACGGGGACGCAGGTGACGGGGTGGTCACGGGGCACAACTCCTTCGTTCTGCGGGACGGCCTGCGGGGACAGGACGCCTCTCGTCCGGAGAGACAGTAGCAGTGGTGACGGCGGCCACAAGACACAAGTGGGGCAGGAACCCCCAGGCCAGGCGCTCCCGGGCATCATCCGGTCGTCCGAGTTTCGACGCGCCCTCCCTGCTGGCACGGCACCGTGCCGTGGAAGTTTCGAGATCCGGGACGCTCCGGGCCCCAGGCCGACGGGACCGCACGGTCGGGCATGTCGTCCCGCATCACAGCGACCGCATCCCGTGCTCCCCGGCCCTCGCTCGGCGATGACGGTGCGCGGCTTGCTACGTTGACGGGATGGACCTCCCCGACCTCTCCCTGATCGGAGGCGATGACGGCTACGTGCATGTGCGCGGGGCGCGCCTGCACAACCTGCGCGAGGTGGAGGTGGAGCTGCCGCGCGGCCGACTGGTGGCCTTCACCGGCGTCTCCGGCTCCGGGAAGTCCTCCCTCGCCTTCGGCACGATCCACGGCGAGTCCCAGCGCCGCTACCTCGAGTCGGTCGCGCCCTTCGCCCGGCGTCTGATCGGCAGCGCCGTGGATCCTCAGGTCGAGGCGGTCACGGGGATGCCGCCCACGGTCGCCCTCGAGCAGCGCACCAGCGCCGGCGGCGCCCGTTCCACCGTCGGCACCACGACGAACCTCTCCAACGCGATCCGCCTGCTGTACTCGCGGGCCGGGGAGCACCCCGCCGACGTGCTCGAAAAGGGCTCAGCTCTGCACGGCGGTCGCCTGACCTCGGATTTCTTCTCCCCGAACACTCCGGATGGCGCCTGCCCCCGCTGTCACGGCGTGGGGGTGCTGCGCGAGCCGACGGAGTCCTCGATGGTTCCGGATCCGTCCCTGTCGATCACCGACGGCGCGATCGCCGCCTGGCCCGGGGCGTGGCTGGGCAAGAACTTCCGCGACATCCTCGACACCCTCGGCGTGGACGTCCGCCGCCCCTGGCGCGACCTGCCGGAGCAGACCCGGACATGGATCCTGCACACCGAGGAGCAGCCGGTGGTCACCGTCCATCCGGAGCGCGAGCCGGGCCAGACCCACGGCACCTATCGAGGCCAGTGGCGCAGCGTGGAGCGCTACCTGCGCGACACCGTGGCGACCTCGAAAGCGGAGTCCTCCCGTCGGCGCGCCCTGACGCACTTCTCGGTCACGCCCTGCCCGCTGTGCGACGGGCACCGGCTGGGCCCGGACGCCCTGCGCGTGACCTACGTCGGCCGGCCGATCTGGCAGCTCGCCGCGATGCCGCTGGACGACCTCCTGGCGGCGCTGACCTCCCGCTCCGAGTCCCTGCCCGCGACGGAGGGCAGTCCCGAGGAGGAGGCGGAGAGGATCCTGCTGCCCACCGTGCTGCCGGTGCTGCGCACGATCGTGGGCCTCGGCCTCGGCCATCTCGCCCTGGACCGTCCGGCCGGGACCCTGTCCACCGGGGAGCTGCAGCGGCTGCGACTGGCCGCGCAGCTGCGCTCGGGGCTGTTCGGCGTGGCCTACGTGCTCGATGAGCCCTCGGCAGGCCTGCATCCCAGCGAGAAGGGAGTGCTCCAGCATCTGCTGGACTCCTTCCTCGCCGAGGGGAACTCGGTGCTGCTGGTCGAGCACGACATGACGCTGGTGGCCGATGCCGACTGGATCGTGGACGTGGGGCCGGGCGCCGGGACGGACGGCGGCGAGGTGCTCTACTCCGGCGTGGTCGAGGGGCTGGAGGAGGCAACGGACTCCGTGACCGCCCGCTACCTGCGAGCCGGCTCGCTGATCCTGCGCGGGCCCGATGAGGTGCGGGACCCTTCCAGCTGGCTCGAGATCGACGCGCTGTGCACCCGGACGCTGCAGGGCGTCGACCTGCGCCTGCCGCTGAGATCGTTCACCGCGGTCACCGGTGTCTCCGGCGCGGGCAAGAGCACCCTGGTCACCCATGCGCTGGGCACCGTGCTCGGCGAGCGCGTGCGCACCACGGTCGCCGATGACCCCGAGCCGGCGGCCGACGGGGCCGAGGGCACCGCACCCCTCGGCGACCCCGGGCTCGCCGAGGACGGGGTGCGGCACGGGGAGGTGCGCGGCGCCGAGGGCATCGACCGCCTGGTGCACATCACCCAGAAGCCGATCGGTCGCACCCCGCGCTCCTGCCTGGCCACCTACACCGGCCTGTTGGACCGGGTGCGGCGCCTGTTCGCGGACACCGCCGGGGCGCGCGAGCGCGGCTGGGGCGTGGGCCGCTTCTCCTACAACGTCGCCGAGGGCCGCTGCCCCGAGTGCAGCGGCACCGGGCACATCGAGGTGGAGCTGGTGTTCCTGCCCGGCTCCTACGCCACCTGCCCGCGCTGCCACGGCACCCGGTACAGCCCCGAGACCCTCGAGGTGACCTGGGAAGGGCTGAGCATCGCGGATGTGCTGTCGCTGTCCGTGGCGCGGGCCCGCGAGGTGTTCGCGGAGGATCCGCGGATCTTCCGGGCCCTGGCCGCGCTGGACGCGATCGGGCTGGGCTACCTGACCCTCGGCCAGCCCGCCACCGAGCTCTCCGGCGGGGAGGCGCAGCGGATCAAGCTGGCCACCGAGCTGCAGCGCACCGTGCGCGGTCACAGCGTGTACCTGCTGGACGACCCCACCTCGGGCCTGCATCCCGCGGATGTGGACCTGCTGGTGAGCGAGTTGAACCGGCTGGTGGACGCGGGCCAGACCGTGGTGGTGGTCGAGCACGACCAGCGGGTGATCGCCCAGAGCGACCACGTGATCGACATGGGCCCCGGGGCCGGGGGCAAGGGCGGGCGGATCGTCGCCCAGGGCGCCCCGACGGAGGTCCTCGCGGCCGACGCCAGCGTGACCGGGGTCGAGCTGCGGAAGGTCGCC
>JAKDUN010000375.1 GCA_030457675.1 Brachybacterium sp.
GCCAGCCGGGATCGCCGAAGGCGCTTCCCTTCTTCCCCGCCTGCCTCCCCGGGCCCGCCGCCCCCGCCCCCCCCCCCCGGGGGCGGGACGGGTGCGAGCCGCCGTCAGGCGTGCGTCAGGCCCAGCGCGTCGGCCGTGCGGTCCAGCGTCCGGTGTGCCTCCTCGGGGTTCTCCGACAGCGACCGTCCCCAGCTCGGGACCATCTGGGTCAGGGCGGGCCGCCAGGCCTCGATGCGCTGCGGGAACATCGTCTCCAGCATGCCGAGCAGGATGCTGGTCGCGGTCGAGGCGCCCGGGGAAGCGCCGAGCATGCCGCCGATGGACCCGTCCGCGGCGGTGATCAGCTGGGTGCCGAACTGCAGCACGCCGTGCTTGGACTTGTCCGGGGCGATCACCTGGACGCGCTGCCCGGCGGTGACCTCCTCCCACTCGGACTCGCGCGCCGCCGGCATGTACTCGAGCAGGGCCTCGAAGCGCTGATGATGGGTCGAGGCGAGCTGCGAGCCGAGGTAGGCCATCAGGTCGAGGTTCGGCGGGGCAACGGCCATCATCTGGGTGATGTTCGAGGGCTTGATCGACTCGAAGAGGTCGGTGTACTTGCCGGTCTTCAGGAACTTCGGCGACCAGCCGGCGTACGGACCGAACATGAGGGACCGCTTCCCGTCCACATAGCGGGTGTCCAGGTGCGGGACGCTCATCGGGGGAGCCCCGACCGCGGCCTTGCCGTACACCTTCGCGTCGTGACGGGCGATGGTCTCGGGGTCGGTGCTGCGCAGCCACTGACCGGAGATCGGGAAGCCACCGAAGCCGCGGATCTCGTCGATCCCGGACTTCTGCAGCAGAGGCAGCGCGTAGCCCCCGGCGCCGACGAAGACGAACGGCGCGCGCACCACGCTCATCGAATCGTCCTTCGTGGACCGCACCATCACGCCCCAGTCCGTCCCCAGACGTCGCAGGTCCACGACCTCGGAACCGGTGGAGACGGTGGTGCCGGCACGGGAGGCGAAGTCGAGCATCTCCCGGGTCAGCGCACCGAAATCGACATCGGTGCCGTCCGGGGAGCGGGTCGCGGCGATCGTCTCGGTGACCGGCCGGCCCTCGGCGACCAGGGGGGCCCAGTCCGCGAGCTGCGCATGCTCGGTCGTGAACTCCATCCGGTCGAACAGAGGATTCGAGGTCAGCGCCTGATGCCGTCGGCTCAGATAGTCGACGTTCTCCATCCCGTGCACGAAGCTCATGTGCGGCACGGTGTGGATGAACCTGCTCGGGTCACCGATGCGGTCGTTCTCCACCAGGTGCGCCCAGAACTGCCGGGAGACCTGGAACTGCTCGTTGATCGAGATCGCCTTGGCCGGGCTGACGGAGCCGTCCACGTCCTGCGGGGTGTAGTTCAGCTCGCACAGGGCGCTGTGTCCGGTGCCGGCGTTGTTCCAGCCGTCGCTGGATTCGGCGCCGAGCGTGTGGAGGCGTTCGAGAACCACGATCTTCCAGCTCGGCTCGAGCTCGGTGAGCATCGCGGCGAGCGTCGCACTGGCGACCCCGCCGCCGATCAGCACCGCATCCGCGTGGGTCACGTCCAGGTCTGCCATGTCTCTCCATTCGCTGCTCGTCACTCGCTCCGCGGTCGGTCGGCGTGCTGCCTCGCACGGCCCCGGGCGGTCGTGCCCATCAGCGTATCTCGACTCCGGAGGCGGCCGTCGCGTCAGGACGTTCCGAGTGCCGCCGTCGCGTCAGGGTGCAGCACTGCGAGGGTGAGCCCGCCGGCGCGGGGCCGGCGACAAGACCGAAGCAGGGCTGCTCAGCCGACCGGCGGGTCCCGTCGCTCGGAGACCGAGTGGCCCGGGGCGCGCTGGGTGTTCACCACCGTCTTGCGCGAGCGCAGCATCAGCAGCAGGCCCACGAGGAACAGCACGGCGCCCGCGCCCATCAAGATGGTGCCGAGCATCGCCGAGTCGACGCCCGGCAGGTTGATCTCGAGAGCGAAACGGGCGATCGCTCCGAGGACGAAGAGGATGATGCCGCCGACGATGGCGCCCATGGGAAGCTCCTTCTGTGCAGGCCTGCTGGGGATTGCTGGGCATTGTGACCCAGCTCATGGTACGGGGGAGGGTTCCGGTGCGCGGGGAGCTCGACCATCAGGTCGGTCGGGGTGTCACGTCGCCGATGACGATCGCGGGCCGCACGCTGTCATGCCCTCGGCGAACAGCCGTCACGCCAGCGGCGAACAGGGGACGCATCCTCGGTGGATCCGCGTAGTCTCGATCCATCACCACCACCGGACGGGGGAGGACCATGTTCGAACGCTTCACCGATCGCGCCCGCCGCGTCGTCGTTCTGGCACAGGACGAGGCACGGCTGCTGAACCACAACTACATCGGCACCGAGCACATCCTGCTCGGTCTGATCCATGAGAACGAGGGAGTCGGCGCCAAGGCGCTCGAAGCCCTCGGAGTGACCCTCGATGCCGTGCGTGAGCAGGTGCGCGACATCATCGGCGAGGGCAACCAGACCCCCTCCGGGCACATCCCCTTCACGCCGCGGGCGAAGAAGGTGCTCGAGCTGAGCCTCCGCGAGGCGCTGCAGCTGGGTCACAACTACATCGGCACCGAGCACATCCTGCTGGGCCTGCTGCGCGAGGGCGAGGGCACCGCCGTCAAGGTGCTCTCCCGCCTGAAGGCGGAGCCGTCGGCCGTGCGCCAGGAGGTCATCGAGCGTCTCTCCGGCTACCAGGGCAAGGAGCCGGCCAACGCCGGCGGTCCCGCCGAGGGTCAGCCCGCCGGGTCGCTGGTGCTCGATCAGTTCGGTCGCAACCTCACCCAGGCCGCCCGCGACGGCAAGCTCGATCCGGTGATCGGCCGGGACGACGAAGCCGAGCGGGTGATGCAGGTGCTCTCGCGCCGCACCAAGAACAACCCGGTGCTGATCGGTGAGCC
>JAKDUN010000376.1 GCA_030457675.1 Brachybacterium sp.
GCCGGGCGCGGGGGCGGGGCCCCACAGTGAAGCTCAGTGCTGCTGCAGCTCGGCGTAGAGCGGCATCTTCTCGGCCAGGGCCGCGGTGCGGGCGCGCAGCGACTCGAGGTCCTCTCCGCCGGTGAGGGCCAGCGCGATGACGTCGGCGACCTCGGTGAACTCCTCCGTGCCGAAGCCGCGGGTGGCCAGGGCCGGGGTGCCGATGCGCAGTCCCGAGGTGACGCGCGGCGGGCGCGGGTCGTTGGGGACGGCGTTGCGGTTGACGGTGATACCGGCCTCGTGGAGGCGGTCCTCTGCCTGCTGGCCGTCGAGCTCGCTGCCGGTCAGGTCCACCAGCACCAGGTGCACGTCGGTGCCTCCGGAGATCAGCTTCACGCCGGCGGCCTTGGCGTCCTCCGCCTGGAGGCGGTCCGCGAGGAGCTTCGCACCCTCCAGGGTGCGGGCCTGGCGGTCCTTGAACTCGTCGGTGGCGGCGACCTTGAGCGCCACGGCCTTGGCGGCGATGACGTGCATCAGCGGGCCGCCCTGCTGACCGGGGAACACGGCCGAGTCGATCTTCTTGGCCCACTTCTCGGTGCACAGGATCATGCCGGAGCGGGGGCCGCCGATGGTCTTGTGGATGGTGGTGGAGACGACGTCCGCGTAGGGGACGGGGCTGGGGTGCAGGCCTGCGGCGACCAGCCCCGCGAAGTGGGCCATGTCGACCCAGAGCGCGGCACCGACCTCGTCGGCGATCTCGCGGAAGGCGGGGAAGTCGAGCTGGCGGGTGTATGCGGACCAGCCGGCGACGATCACCTTCGGCTGCTCGGCGATGGCCTGCTCCCGCACCTTGGCCATGTCGATCTGGCCGGTCTCCGGCTCGGTCTCGTAGGCGACGATGTCGTAGAGGCGGCCGGAGAAGTTGATCTTCATGCCGTGGGTGAGGTGACCGCCGTGGGCGAGCGAGAGACCCATCAGCTTGTCGCCGGGACGGGCGAGGGCGTGCATCACCGCGGCATTGGCGGAGGCGCCGGAGTGGGGCTGGACGTTCGCGTGCTCGGCGCCGAACAGTTCCTTGGCGCGGTCGATCGCGATCTGCTCGGCGACGTCGACCTCCTCGCAGCCGCCGTAGTAGCGACGGCCCGGGTACCCCTCGGCGTACTTGTTGGTGAGCACCGAGCCCTGGGCCTGGAGCACCGCGCGGGGCACGAAGTTCTCGCTCGCGATCATCTCGAGGGTGCGCTGCTGGCGGGCCAGCTCCTTGTCGAGGACCTGGGCGATGTCCGGGTCGAGATCGGCGATGGACTGGTCGAGGACGTTCACGGGGCCTCCTGCTGAATCGGTGCTGGGCGGCGACGAACGCCGTCCGGCCATCTTAGGACGGACGGCGCTCCCGTCGCTCACCGGCTCAGAGTTCGAGGCCGAGGCGCACCGGTTCGGGCTCCAGGTGGATGCCGAAGCTCTCCTGGACCCGGGACTGGACGTCGTGGGCGAGGGTGACCAGGTCCGCGCTGCTCGCCCCGCCGCGGTTGGTCAGCGCCAGCGAGTGCTTGCCGGAGACGGCGGCGCGCTCCCCCACCGCATGCCCGCGCTCGATGCCGGCATGGCTGATCAGCCAGGCGGCGCTGGTCTTGATCCGGTCCTCGCCGGCGTCATAGCGGGGCGCGTCCGCGGGCAGACGTTCGGCGTCCTCGGCGGTGAGGATCGGGTTGGTGAAGAAGGACCCGGCGCTCCAGGTGTCGTGATCGCCGGGGTCCAGCACCATGCCCTTGGAGCCGCGGATGGCCAGCACCGCCTCGCGCACCTCGCCCATCGGTGCCCGCTCCCCCACCTCGACGCCGAGGGCGTCGGCGAGCTGGGAGTAGCGGATCGGGGCAGAGCGATCGCCGAGAGTGTGCTGGAAGGTCACCGAGAGCACCACGTAGCGTCCGGTGGCCGAGGGTGCCGCTCCGGAGTAGCGGGTGCGCTTGAAGATGCTGTCGCGATAGGCGAAACCGCAGTCCGCGGCGAAGAAGGTGCGCACGGCGTTCTGCTCCCGGTCCCAGGTGCGCACCCGGGAGATGGTGGCGGCGACCTCCTGGCCGTAGGCGCCGACGTTCTGGATGGGGGTGGCGCCGACGGAGCCGGGGATGCCGGAGAGCGCCTCGATGCCGACCATCTCGCGAGCGACGGCGTAGCGCACGGCGCGGTCCCAGTTCACCCCGGCGAAGTATTCGACGATGGCGCCGCCGCAGGTGGGGTCCAGCGGGGTGAGCTCCGCGGGGTCGACCGGGATGCCGTCGGGTTCCCCGGAGGCGCCGACCTCGCAGGTGGCGTCCAGCAGCGGCGGCTCCTCGGGATCCCGCAGCAGCACGACGGTCCCGGCGAAGGGTTCATCGGAGGCGACCAGGTTCGAGCCGCCGCCGAGCACCAGCAGCGGTTCCTCGGCGGCGTCCGCCGCGGCCACCGCCTCGATGACCTCGTCGGCGCTGCGGGCCTCGACGAGCTTCCGGATCTCGCCGCCGAGGCGCAGGGTGGTGAGGTCGGAGAGTCTCATGCGGCGTCCGGCAGGGCGAGGGTGGCGCGGGCGCGGCCGAGCACCTTGGTCCCCTCGACCTCGGCGGTGAGGTCCACCCGGGCGGTGCCCTTCTCCTCGTCGATCGCGCCGACGACGGCGACGACCTCGAGGGTCACCGCGCCGGTGGCGGGCACCGGGATCGGGGTGGTGAAGCGAGTGGTGTAACCGCGGACCGCGCTGGGGTCGACGATGGCATCGAGCAGGCCCGTGATCGCCCACGGCATGCTCACCATGGGCACGGCGATCACGCCCGGCAGGCCGGCCTCGGTGGCGACGGTGTCGTTGTAGTGGATCGGGTTGAAGTCACCGGAGGCGCCGGCGTAGCGCACCAGGGTGTCGCGGCTGATCTCGTGGCGGGTGCGGGCGAGCTCCTGACCGACGGTCAGTGCGGT
>JAKDUN010000377.1 GCA_030457675.1 Brachybacterium sp.
GCAGCCGGGCAGCTGAGCTGCTGGACTGCTGGACTGCTGGGGCTGATGCGCTGCCGAGGCTGCCGGGGCCGCTGTCAGATGTCGTCCTCCGCGGAGGGCCCGCCCTCGTTCTCCCAGTTCTCGAGCCGCTTCACGGTGCGCGAGGTGAACTTCTGGCGCACGCCGTAGCCGATGCCGGCCTCCTCGTCGGCAGGGAGCACCTCGACGCCGAACTCCTCGAAGGCGAGGTGGAGCCGTTCCTCCTGCGCCGCCGTGAGGGAACGCAGTCCCCGTTCCACACCGCGCAGATGCTCGACGTCCAGCTCGGTGTGCTCGGCAAGGTCGAGCAGGGAGACCTGGGCGAGCGCCCGAGCGGCTCGCGCCAGATCGGCGGTGATCAGGGGAACGTAGGTGGCCATGCTCCAGTCTCGCCCCTCGCCGAGGCTGAGGCCAGGGACCTGTGTCCCGGGAGCGCCGCCCCGGCCCGAGGGAGCGGACACGACGACGGCGCCGCCCGGAGAATCCGGACGGCGCCGCCGTGGTGGTGGGCGGAGGCGCCCACGGGGTTCGCGTCAGGCGCGGTTCTTGGTCACCAGACCGTAGACGAACATGACGAGGAGAGCGCCGACCACGGCGAGCAGGATGGTGCCGATGCTCCACGGGTTGTCGAGGATGCCGCTGACGCCGTCGCCTCCGAGGAGGCCGCCGATGAAGCCGCCGACGATCGCACCGATGACACCGAGGATGATCGTCATCCCGAGGCCCATGGCCTGCTTGCCCGGCATGATCGCCCGAGCGACGAGGCCGATGATCGCGCCGATGATGATCCAGGAGATGATTGCCCAGAGAAGGCCCATGAGAGCACTCCGTTCTGTCAGGGGAAGGAATGGGTGGTGCAACCACAGTGTGCGATGGTGAGGGCGCAGATTCCGGGACGTGGAACGAGTGCCCAGGTCACAGAGGCGACCAGGTGGTTCGTGTCGCGCGATCCGGGGTCGGCGGGCCCTGCAGAGCCCTCGAGGTCTGCGGGACAGTGACCTCCGCCGCCTCCCCGGCCGTGGCGTCTCCTGCTGTTCATCTCCGTGTGCGTTGATCGACCGGTGAACGACTCCCTGTCCCTGCCACCTGAGCTGCCTCACGAGCTGCTGCCCGAACTCCTCGCCGGCGAGCGCGCCCCCGCCCCGAGCACCCTGGTGGCGATATTCCGCCGCGTGGTCGCGGAGCACGGCGACGCCCCCGCAGTGGACAGCGGCCTGGACACCCTGACCTACACCGAGCTCGGCGAGGCGGCGACCGAACTCGCCGCTCGGCTGGCTGAACACGGAGTGGGCCCCGGCGACAAGGTGGGGGTGCGGATCAAGTCCGGCACCACCGACCTCTACGTCGCGATCCTCGGCATCCTGGTCGCCGGCGCCGCCTATGTCCCGGTCGACGCCGACGATCCCGACGAGCGCGCCCGCGTGGTGTTCGAAGAATCCGCTGCCGTCGCCGTGATCGGCAACAACCTGGTCATCACTCCCACCGCCGCGGGGTCGGCCGGCGTCGCGCCCGCCCCGCCGCGCGAGGTCGAGCCGGGGGACGACGCCTGGGTCATCTTCACCTCCGGCTCCACCGGGAAGCCCAAGGGCGTGGCGGTCTCGCATCGTGGCGCTGCGGCCTTCGTCCAGGCCGAGTCACGGATGTTCCTCCAGAAGGCCCCGATCGGGCCCGGGGACCGGGTGATGGCCGGACTCTCCGTCGCCTTCGACGCCAGCTGCGAGGAGATGTGGCTGGCCTGGGCATATGGAGCCTGCCTGGTGCCGGCGCCCCGCTCGCTGGTCCGCTCGGGCGTGGACGTCGGCCCCTGGCTGGCCGCCAACCGCATCACCATCGTCTCGACCGTGCCCACCCTGGTCTCCCTCTGGCCGGACAGCGCCCTGACCGAGGTGCGGCTGCTGATCATGGGCGGCGAGGCCTGCCCGCCCGAGCTCTCCGCCCGCCTCCAGGCCCCTGGCCGCGAGGTGTGGAACACTTATGGCCCCACCGAGGCCACCGTCGTGGCCTGCGGCGCGATGCTCGACGGTACGGACCCGGTGCGGATCGGGCTGCCCCTGGACGGCTGGGACCTCGCCGTGGTCGATGCCGAGGGGAACCCGGTCGCCGAGGGCGCCTCCGGCGAGCTGATCATCGGCGGTGTGGGCCTGGCCCGCTACCTCGACCCGGAGAAGGACGCCGAGAAGTACGCCCCGCTGCCGACCCTGGGTTGGGACCGTGCCTACCGTTCCGGCGACATCGTCGTGAACGACCCCGCAGGGCTGCTGTTCGCCGGCCGCGCCGATGACCAGATCAAGCTCGGCGGGCGCCGCATCGAGCTCGGCGAGATCGACGACCAGATGCTGCGGCTGCCCGGCGTGATCGGTGCCGCCGCGGCGGTGCGCTCCACCAAGTCCGGCAACAAGCTGCTGGTCGGTTACCTCACCACCGATGCGGGCTATGACGCGGAGGTCGCCAGGGGTCTGCTGCGACAGCGGATGCCCGCCGCGCTGGTGCCGCGTCTGGCCGTGGTCGACGAGCTGCCCACCCGCACCTCGGGCAAGATCGACCGCGACGCGCTCCCCTGGCCTGTGGCGCGCCGGAGCGAGCCCTCGGCCGCGCTCTCCGGCACCGCCGCCTGGATCGCGGAGATCTGGGGCGAGGTGCTCGGCGCCGAGGCCACCTCCGGGAGCGACGACTTCTTCGACGTCGGCGGCGGGTCGCTGACGGCCGCGCAGGTGGTCAGCCGGTTGCGGGAGAAGCATGCCGAGCTCACCGTCGGCGATGTCTACGCCCATTCCACCCTCGCGGCGCTCGCCGCCCACCTCGAGACGATGGGCACCTCCGCGGTCGCGAGCGACCGCACCGTGGCTCCGGTGCGGCGGCGCACGCAGGGCGCCCAGCTGCTCGCACTGGTGCCGCTGCGGGCCC
>JAKDUN010000032.1 GCA_030457675.1 Brachybacterium sp.
CGAGCCCGACGCCCCCTGCCGCGCGATGATCTTCGACTCCGTCTACGACACCTATCGCGGCGTGGTCACCTACATCCGCGTGTTCGACGGCTCCCTGAAGTCCCGGGACCGCATCGACATGATGTCCACCGGCGCGCACCACGAGCTGCTCGAGATCGGGGTGAGCTCCCCGGAGCCGCGCGCCACCTCGGGCATCGGCCCCGGCGAGGTGGGCTACCTGATCACCGGGGTGAAGGACGTGCGCCAGTCGAAGGTCGGCGACACCGTCACCACCTCCATCCGCGGTGCTGAGGTGCCCCTGGCGGGATATGCGGACCCCAAGCCCATGGTCTACTCCGGACTGTTCCCGATCGACGGCTCCGACTATCCGGTGCTGCGCGACGCTCTGGACAAGCTCAAGCTCAACGACGCCTCCCTGAACTACGAGCCCGAGACCTCCACGGCGCTCGGCTTCGGCTTCCGCGTCGGGTTCCTGGGCCTGCTGCACCTGGAGATCATCCGTGAACGCCTCGAGCGCGAGTTCAACCTCTCGCTGATCTCCACCGCCCCGAGCGTCGTCTACCAGGTGAAAATGGAGGACGGCACCGAGGTCGAGGTCATGAACCCCTCCGACTTCCCGGTCGGCAAGGTCGATTCGATCACCGAGCCGATCACCAAGGCCACCATCCTGGTGCCCAGCGAATTCATCGGCGCGGTCATGGAGCTGTGCCAGTCCAAGCGCGGCAGTCTCGGCGGCATGGACTACCTCAGCGAGGACCGCGTCGAGCTGCGGTACACGTTGCCGCTGGCCGAGATCGTCTTCGACTTCTTCGACCAGCTGAAGTCCAAGACGCGCGGCTACGCGTCGCTGGATTACGACGTCTCCGGCTCGCAGGTCGCCGACCTGGTCAAGGTCGACATGCTGCTGCAGAGCGAGCCCGTCGACGCCTTCAGCGCTATCGTGCACCGCGACAAGGCCTACACCTACGGCGTGCAGATGGCCGGGAAGCTCAAGAAGCTCATCCCCCGCCAGCAGTTCGAAGTGCCGATCCAGGCCGCGATCGGCTCCCGCATCATCGCCCGCGAGAACATCCGCGCGATGCGCAAGGACGTGCTGTCGAAGTGCTACGGCGGCGACATCTCCCGCAAGCGCAAGCTGCTCGAGAAGCAGAAGGAGGGCAAGAAGCGCATGAAGAACATCGGATCCGTCGAGGTCCCGCAGGAAGCCTTCATCGCCGCGCTCTCCTCCGACGAGGGCGACATGCCCAAGGACAGCAAGAAGAAGTGATGGCTGTGGGAGACGCCGGCACCGTCCGGGCCGTCTGCGTCGTCGGCGCACTGCATCCTGATGCGGGCGCCGTCGGCACCACGGCGATCGACAAGCGCCCGGTCGAGGGACCCGTGCGGATCGGCGAGCTCGGCCTCTACGCCGACGTCCAGGCGGATCGTGCCCATCACGGCGGCCCGGACCAGGCCGTCTATGCCGTGGACTCCGCGGAGGCCGCCCACTGGGCCGCGGAGCTCGGCCGTGAGGTCCCTCCCGGCAGTCTCGGCGAGAACCTGCTGGTCGACGCTCTGGCGATCGACGACTTCGAGATCGGGGCTCGGGTGCGCGTGGGTACCGCGCTGCTCGAGGTGACCGCGCCGCGCACTCCCTGCACGACCTTCCAGCGCTGGATGGGCACCGACGACTTCCGCATGCAGTATCACCGCCGGGGGCGCACCGGCGTGTACTTCCGCGTGCTGGTGCCGGGAGAGGTCACCGCTGGAGATCAGGTCGTGGTCGAGCACGTTCCGGGCCACGGGGTCAGCGTCGTCGCGGCCTACGGGGGCGCCCGCGACCGAGAACTCAGCCGTGCCCTGGACTCCTGGTCCCGGGCGAGTGGTGTCGCCCTGCATCGCGAGCTCGCGGCCCGCGCGGACCGGCACCTGGCGGATCAGCGATGACGGCCCTGGCCACCGCACGGGATCTCTCCGTCTACATCCACGTCCCGTTCTGCGCCGTGCGCTGCGGGTACTGCGACTTCAACACGTACACCGCGACCGAGCTCGGCGGCGGCGGCTCCCAGGCCGAGTACGCCCGCAACGCCATGCGGGAGATGGACCTGACTCTCGCCGCGGACCGTGCGGCCGGCTACGACTACCAGCAGGTCTCGACCGTCTTCTTCGGCGGCGGCACCCCCACGCTGCTGCCGGCGGACGATCTGGTCGCGATGCTCGACCACCTGCGCACCCTGATCCCGCTCGCGGACGGGGCCGAGGTCACCACCGAGGCGAATCCGGACTCCGTCACCCGGGCCTCCCTGTCGCGCCTCGCCGCGGGCGGCATCACCCGCGTCTCCTTCGGGATGCAGTCCGCTGTGCCCTCGGTGCTCGCCACGCTGGACCGCACCCACGATCCCGCGAAGGTTCCGCAGGCTGTGGCCTGGGCCCGAGAGGCCGGTCTCGACGTGAGCCTGGACCTCATCTACGGCACCCCGGGTGAGACGATCGCCGATGTCGAGACCTCCGTGAAGGCGGCACTGGCCTGCGGCGTCGACCATATGTCGGCCTATTCGCTGATCATCGAGGGCAATACCGCGATGGCTCGCCAGCTGCGCCGCGGTGAGCTCGAGGCCCCGGACCCCGACGACATGGCTGACAAGTACGAGCTGGTCGACGAGCTCGCCCGCGCCGATGGCCTGTCCTGGTACGAGGTCTCCAACTGGGCCCGCACCCCGGCCCAGCGCTCCCGCCACAACCTCGCCTATTGGCGCGGCACCGACTGGTGGGGGATCGGGCCCGGCGCCCACCGCCACCGCGACGGACTGCGTGCCTGGAACGTGAAGCACCCCAGCCGCTATGCCCGGATGCTCGCCGACGGGGAGATGCCGGTGGCCGACTCCGAGCAGGTCGCCGCCGAGGACCGGCTCGTCGAGCGGATCATGCTCGAGCTGCGGATCGCCGACGGCCTCGCCGTCGAGGTGATCCCCGCCGAGCGCCGAGGGATGCTCGCCGTCCACCGCGAGCGCGGGCACCTCGACCCCGCCGCCCTCTCCCAGGGACGAGCGGTGCTCACGCGCAGCGGCCGCCTGCTCGCCGACGCGGTGATCCGGGACCTGGTGCCCTGACCGGTCGGCACGGCAGACCGTGGCGATGACCGCTGCTGCGTCGCATGATCACCCATCGCCTCCGCGAGTACGAGGACGAGGGCGTGAACTGGATGTGACAGCGCCCCCGGGATCGACGAGCGATCCCGGGGGCGTGCACGGTCAGCGAGCGGCAGCTGCCGCGACGCTCACTTCACCAGACGGATGTTGAACGGGTACTTCCAGTACTCACCCTGGTTGGCCTTGACCGCGCCGATGATCGAGAAGATCAGCTGCAGCAGGGCCGGCAGGCCGACCAGCGGGAACAGCACCCAACCGATCGTGAGGGTGAGAACGCCCAGGATCGCGATCGCGACCGTGAGCACGATCTGGGCGATGAACACCGCGATCGCGCCGTTCAGCGCCTCGGCGGAGTGGAAGCGCACGAAGCGGTCCCGATCCTTGTACATCAGGAAGACGACCAGCGGACCGACCCAGCCCAGGAAGCCCCAGCTGATCACGTGCCCGACAGCGACTGCAGCCTGCGCGATCGTCGCCCACAGACGCGAATCGGACTGGCTGACGGCCTGCCCGGTCAGCGGACCGTCGTAGACACCCGGGGTGCCGGCCGGCGGCACTCTCTCTCCCGTCGACGCAGAGCCGTACGGCGCCTGCTGGACGTGCGGTGCCTGCTGAGCGTGCGGCGCCTGCTGCGCCTGGGGCCCGGCGCCGGGGGCGGCGTATGGATCCTGCCCGCCCGGGGCCGGCCGCTGCGCCGCCTGCGGTGCCGGGTCGGCGTCGATGTCCAGGGGATCGCTCCCCGCGGCGTCGGCGTCGTAGGCGTAGGGGTCGTGCGGGTGCAGGTTCGGATCGGAGGTCGGAGCGCCCTGCTCCGCCTGCGGTGGCTGCGGGTCCGACTGCGGCGCCTGCGGAGCGTCCGCGGTGCCGGGCTCGGAGGCGAACGGATCGTGGGGGTGCGGTGTCTGGCTCATGTCTCCCTCTTCCTTCTGAGCCGGCAGCGAGCCGGCGGCGGGTTGATGCGTCCAGCCTAGTGAGCATTCGTGCTTCCGTCACCGTGGCGAACCGCCGCATCGTCTGGGGGATAGCCCCCAGACAGGAGGGCCGTGACGGTCAGGACGGGTCGACGGTCACGAAGTCGATGAGCTCCTCGATGCGGCCGGAGAGGGTCGGCTCGACATCCGCATAGGAGCGCACCGTCGACAGGATCCGCTTCCAGCCCTTGCCGACGTCGGCCTTGTCGGCGCGCGGCCAGCCGAGCGCTGCGAGGGAGCCGACCTTGATGTCGGTGCCCTTGGGGACGTGCGGCCACTCGCGCAGACCCACCCGCGCGGGCTTGACCGCCTGCCAGACGTCCACGTACGGGTGGCCGAGCACGGTGACATTTCCGCGGGCCCCCGGCAGCGCCATCACCTCGGCGGCGATGCGGGACTCCTTCGAGCCCTTCACCAGGTGGTCCACCAGGATCCCGAGGCGCCGATCCGGCGCAGGACCGAACTCGCGCACCCGCTCGGCGAGGTTGTCCGCCCCCTCGAGCTGCTCGACGACGATTCCCTCGATGCGGAGATCGTGGCCCCACACCTTCTGCACCAGCTCGGCGTCATGGGTGCCCTCGACCCAGATCCGGGAGGCGCGTGCGGTGCGGGCCTTCGCCCCCTCGACATAGACGGACCCCGAGGCCGAGCGCCGACGCACCGGGCCGGCCGGAGCCGCAGCGACCGGGCGGTGGAGCACCACCGGCTTGCCGTCGATCATGAATCCGGGGCCGAGCGGGAACGTGCGCCGCGCACCGCGGCCGTCCTCGAGCTCGACCACCAGCTCGCCCGCGATCTTCTCGACCCGGGTGATCGCACCGGTGAAACCGGTCGAGGCCTCTTCGACGACCAGGTCCCGTCTCGCGGGCACCTCCTGGGCGACGGGGCGACGACGGTGATGGGCGGGAGGACCGGCGGACAGCACGTCGCGGCCGTACCGGTCGGGGAAGTTGGCAGGCACGCGCGATACCGTACACCCGTGGCGAACGCCTCCCCGCGCAGCACGCCGCAGCGGCGTACGATTGGCACTTGGCACGCCAGAGTGCCAGTCTGTACCGGCCTTGGAGGCCATGTACCGGACACATTTCTGCTCCGACCACGAGACGACAGCACGCAGCGCAGGAGGTGAGGGAGACGGAAGACCGCAAGCTCCACATCCTCGGCGCGATCGTCGAGGACTACGTCGCCACCCGCGAGCCCGTCGGCTCGAAGTCGCTGCTGGACCGGCATGAGCTCGGCGTCTCCGCCGCGACCGTGCGCAATGACATGTCGCTGTTGGAGGAGGAAGGGCTGATCCATCAGCCCCACACCTCCGCCGGGCGGGTCCCCACCGACAAGGGGTATCGCACCTTCGTCGACCACGTGGCCACGATCAAGCCGCTGTCGGCCCCCGAGCGTCGGGCGATCCGTGCCCTGCTCGAGGACGCCGGTGACGTCGAGGACCTGCTGGCGCGGACCGTGCGACTGCTCGCACAGCTCACGCAGCAGGTCGCCATGGTGCAGTACCCGGCACGTCGGCAGGCGAGGATCCGTCACGTCGAACTGGTCAAGGTGGCGGACTCCCTGCTCCTGGTGGTGCTGATCCTCGAATCCGGGCGGGTGGACCAGCGCACCGTCCCGGTGATGGCGGGCAGGCCGGCGGAGTACTACGCGGCATTGCGTGATCATCTGAACCGGGCTGTCGCCGGCCGGGAGGTCACTGATCTCGCCGCACCGCTCGGGAGCTACCTCGAGTCGCTGTCGTTGCCGGAGCGTCCGGCTGCCGCCGAGGTGGCCGAGACCCTCGCGGCCCTGGCGGCGACCCGTGCCGAGGACCGCATCATGATGGCGGGCACCTCGAACATCGCCCGTTCCGCACAGGACTTCGCCCGTGATGTGGAGCCGCTGCTGGACGTGCTCGAGGAGCAGCTGGTGCTGCTGCGCCTGTTCACCGAGATGCACGTCTCACCGGGAGCGGTCGAGGTGCGCATCGGCTCGGAGCTCGAGGACAGTGCCCTGCGTTCGACTGCCGTGGTCGGTGCGGGCTACGGCGCGGGGTCCCATCTGGCGATCCTCGGCCCGCGCCGCATGGACTACGTCACCGGGATCTCCACCGTCCAGGCCATCGCCCGCTACGTCTCCCGCTATCTCGAATAGGAGCGCCGCTGGTCCGTCCGGCCCGCTCCGCACCGCTTCTTCCACCGCCCGCCGCCCGCTGCGGCCCGGCCACCCCGACTCCCTGCGAAGGAATCCACTCCCGTGAACGAGGACTACTACGACCTGCTCGGCGTCTCCCGAGAGGCCTCGACCGACGAGATCAAGAAGGCGTACCGCAAGCTCGCCCGCACCCTGCATCCGGACGTGAATCCGGATCCCGAGGCCGCCGAGAAGTTCAAGCGGGTCTCCCAGGCGTACGAGACGCTCTCCAATGCGGACAAGCGCCGCCAGTACGACATGGGCGGGGGCCCCGGCATGGGCGGCTTCCCCGGGGGCGGCGGAGGCGGCTTCGACTTCAACGACATCTTCGACATGTTCGCCGGCGCCTCCGGGATGCGCGGCCGCAGCCAGGGCCCCGTGCCGCGTCAGCGCCGCGGCGGCGACGTGCTGCGCCGGGTGCGGATCGATCTGCGCGACGTGGTCTTCGGCACCGAGGAAGAGGTCACCTTCCGCACCGCCGTGCTGTGCGAGCGCTGCTCCGGTTCCTGCTGCGAGCCCGGCACCAGCCCCACCCGCTGCACCGCCTGCAGCGGCTCCGGCCACGTCCAGCGCGTCGCCCAGTCCCTGCTGGGCCAGATGGTCACCATGGCGCCGTGCCCCACCTGCGAGGGCCACGGCGACGTGATCGAGAGCCCCTGCACCGGCTGCTCCGGCCACGGCCGCACCTCCACCGAGCGCGCCGTCACCGTCCGCATCCCCTCCGGCGTGGAGAACGGCACCCGCATCCAGCTGCGCGGCGAGGGCGAGACCGGTGAGGCCGGCGGCCCCTCGGGCGACCTCTTCGTCGAGCTCACCGTCACCGACCACGAGATGTTCGACCGTGACGGCGATGACCTGGTCACCACCATGGCGGTGCCCATGACCACCGCCGCGCTCGGGGCCACCATCCCGTTGGACACCTTCGACGGCGAGCAGGAGCTGGATGTCCGCCCCGGCGCCCAGCCCGGTGAGGAGATCACCCTCAAGGGGCTCGGCGTCACGCCGCTGCGCCGCGAGCGCCGCGGAGACATCCGCGTGGTGCTCGATGTGGACGTGCCCTCCTCGCTCACCGATCAGGAGAAGGATCTGCTGCAGCAGTTCGCCGCCCTGCGCGGCGACGAGGCCACCCGCCGCTCCAAGGGCCAGCGCGGACCGTTCGCGAAGCTCCGCGAGCGCCTGCGCGAGTTCTGATCCCGAGCTGCACCTGCATCGACCGGAGAGCGCCTGATGCCCACCACACCGCCGGGATTCCTGATCCTCGACGACGCCCTGGCCACCGCCCGGGCAGGCGACGCACTGGTGCTGGCCGGTGACGAGGGCCGTCACGCCGCGAAGGTCGCCCGGATCGGGACGGGGGAGCAGGTGCTGCTCACCGACGCCCCCGGGCGCCAGGTCCTCGCCGAGGTGACCGAGGCCCGCAAGGAGGCGCTGGACCTGCGCCTGCTCTCCGCGCCGTCGCCTGCCGCGCAACGACTCCCGCGCCTGACGCTGGTGCAGGCCCTGGCCACCGGCGGGCGTGACGAGCAGGCGGTCGAATCGGCCACCGAGCTCGGCGTCGACGCCGTGGTGCCCTGGATCGCACGGCGCTCGGTCTCCGTCTGGCGCGGGGAGAAGCTGCGCAAGGGGCGCGCGAAATGGGAGGCGACCGTGCGCGCTGCGGTCAAGCAGTGCCGCCGGCCCGGGATCCCCGCGGTCGACGAGCCGGTCACCACTGCTCAGCTGCTCACGGTGCTGCGGGAACGCGCGGCCGATGGGGCCCTGGTGCTGGTGCTGCACGAGCAGGAATCCGTGGGCGTGATGAGCCTCGCCGACCAGCTGCGCGCGGCCGGCGAGAGCGGTCTCGAGGAGATCCTCGTGATCGTCGGACCCGAGGGCGGCGTCGACCCCGGGGAGCTCTCCGCGCTGCAGGAGGCCGGCGCCCGTTCCGTGCTCCTGGGCCCCGAGGTGCTGCGCTCCTCGACCGCCGGTCCCGCCGCGATCGCTGTGCTCAGCGCGCTGGTGGGGCGCTGGGGCTGACCGACGAACTGGCGAGGGACGAGCCGGGAGGAGAACAGCGGGTCAGCTGACGCTGACGGGCACCTCGGAGGCGATCGCGGTCAGCTGCTCGTGAAGTGTCGCGGTCTTCTCCTCGGCGACGAAGAGCTCACCCTCGACGGAGAGGTCCTCGCGGAAGCCCAGACCGATCGAGCTGACCACGTCGGCGCCGACGCGGGTCATCAGGGTCTCGAGCATGGGCAGCACCTCGCCGGCGGAGCCCCAGCCGTAGCCGACCAGGATCGTGGGCAGCTCGCTCCATTCGGCGTAGAGGAAGTCGACGGCGTTCTTCAGGGCGCCGGGGTAGGCGCCGTTGTACTGCGGGGTGAGGATCACCACGGCGTCGAGAGCGCCGATCCGCTCCGCCCAGGAGACGGCGTGCACGGTGGTCTTGGGCTGCTCCGCCTTGGGACTGGTGGTCTCGTCGAAGGCGGGCAGCGCCACCTCGCGCAGATCGATGAGATCCACGTCGACGTCTGCGGGGACGGCGTCGCGGACCCAGCCGGCGACCTTCTCTCCGACACGATTGGGGCGGGCACTGGCGAGGATGATTCCGAGCTTCGTCATAGTGTTCTGAACTTCTCATAGGTTTCGGACGATCCCCAAGCCCGGGTGGTGTTCCTCGCTCCCGTAGACTCCCGAGCATGGGAAACAGCGACACCGAACCCGCCACAGGGCGTCATGATCCGGACTGCGTCTTCTGCAGGATCATCGCCGGGGAGATCCCCTCCGAGCGCGTCCACGAGGATGATCAGCTCATCGCCTTCAAGGATCTGCACCCGCAGGCGCCGGTGCACGTCCTCGTCGTCCCCCGCGAGCACCGCCGTGACGTGACCGAACTCGCCCAGCAGCCCGATCTGCTGGCCCGCATCGCGACGGTCGCCGGGGAGGTCGCCGCCACCCACGCGGACGGGGAGTTCCGTCTGATCTTCAACACCGGCGCGAGCGCGGGGCAGTCCGTGTTCCACGTGCACGCGCATGTCCTCGCGGGCGGGAAGCTCGCAGAAGGAGCACTGTGACGGACGCCCTCGACCCGGCCCCGGGCCGGCCTCCGGAGATCCTCGAGCGCACGCTCGTGATCCCCGACCACCTCAGCCCCTTCCAGGTGCTCGGGGAGAACGATCAGGCCCTCGCCGCCCTCGAGGACGCGGTCCCCGACACCGACGTCCATGTGCGTGGGCATCAGGTGACTCTGCGCGGCACTGCCGAGGCGCTGCGCGGCAGCGAGCACATCATGCGCTCCCTGATCGAGCTGGCCGGCAGCGGGCAGGCGGTCACCACCGAGGCCGTGCAGCGCGCCGCGAACCTCTTCGGCGATGACCGGGCCAGTGGGAAGAAGCTCGACGAGGTGCTCTCGCGCACCATCCTGTCCTCCCGGGGCCGCACCATCCGTCCCAAGACGATGGGGCAGAAAAGCTACATCGAGGCGGTCGAGTCCTCGACCATCACCTTCGGCATCGGCCCCGCCGGCACCGGCAAGACCTACCTCGCCGTCGCCATGGCGGTGCAGAAGCTGCTGAGCAAGCAGGTGGAGCGCATCATCCTCACCCGGCCCGCGGTCGAGGCGGGGGAGCGGCTCGGCTTCCTGCCCGGTGGGCTCAACGAGAAGATCGATCCCTACCTGCGGCCGCTCTACGACGCGCTGCACGACATGCTCGATCCCGAGTCGATCCCACGCCTGATGGCCGCCGGCACCATCGAGGTCGCGCCGCTCGCCTATATGCGCGGCCGTACCCTGAACGACGCCTTCATCATCCTGGACGAGGCGCAGAACACCACGGGCGAGCAGATGAAGATGTTCCTGACCCGCCTCGGCTTCAACTCCACCATGGTGGTCACCGGAGACGTCACCCAGGTTGATCTGCCCGGCGCCCAGCAGAGCGGCCTGCGGATCGTCGAGCAGGTGCTCTCGGGCATCGACGACATCTCCTTCTGCCGCCTCTCCTCCCGCGACGTGGTGCGCCACCGACTGGTCAGCGACATCGTCGAGGCCTACGGCCGCTGGGAGATCCGTCCGGGAGGCAATCGAGACTCCCGCCATCGCCCGACCAAGGGGAACTGAGCATGACCATCGAGATCCGCAACGAGACCACCGCGGTCGTCGACGAGAAGGAGTTCATCGAGCTCTCCCGCTTCGTCTTCGAGGCGATGCATCTGCATCCGGCTACGGAGATGTCGATCCTGTTCGTCGAGGAGGAGGCGATGGAGAAGCTGCACGTGCAGTGGCTGGACCTGCCCGGCCCCACCGACGTGATGAGCTTCCCGATGGACGAGCTGATCCCCGGCTCCCCTCAGCAGCCCGCGCCCGAGGGGCTCCTGGGCGACGTGGTGCTCTGCCCGTCGGTCGCCACCAAGCAGGCCGCCGAGGCCGGCCACAGCGCCGTCGAGGAGATGCTGCTGCTGACCGTTCACTCCATCCTCCACCTGCTGGGCTACGACCACATGGAGGACGACGAGCGCACCGAGATGTTCGATCTCCAGCGCAAGCTGCTGCTCACCTTCCTCGCCTCGCGGACCGCTCGCTGACCGCCGGCCCATGACTCTTCCGCAACCCAGCCCCCGGACGGTCCCGTGCTGACCCTCGCCCTGTTGGTCCTGATCTCGCTGATCGTGCTCTCCGGGGTGGTGGCCGCCGTGCTCACGGCGGTCGACGCCGCGCAGCTGTCCGCCTCCCGCAGCGTGCTGGAGAAGGCACTGTCCTCCCGACCCGAGAGCGTGCGCACGCGCGTGCTGGCCCACCAGGAGGACACTGCCCGCACTCTGGCCTCGGTGTCGCTGGGCCGGATGCTCGCCGAGACCGTGATGGTCGCCTCGGTGGCCGGGGTGACCGTGGCCGTCCGGGACCACCTGGGCCACTCGGGCCTGGTGCTGCCCGGTATCGCGACCGTGGTGGTCGCCGGACTGCTGGTGCTGATCGTGCTCGCGATCTCGCCGCGGACCATCGGCCGCAGCCGTCCCGAGTCCGTGCTGATCTCCAACCGCTGGCTGGTCACCCTGGTGCGGGGCCTGCTATGGGTTCCCGCCGGGGCGCTGACCAGCGTCGGCGCCTCGCTCGCGGCCCGCTCCGGGGGGCCGGAGAAGCCCGAGGACGGTGCCGAGAAGGCACGCAAGAACGTCGACCGTGCGCTCGAGGACGAGCATGTCCGCGACGGTGAACGGGACATGATCCAGGGCGTCTTCGACCTCCGCGGCACCATGGTCCGCGAGCTGATGGTGCCCCGGCCCGACACGGTCACCCTCTCCGCGGACGCGAGCGCCGAGACGGCGATGCAGCTGTTCGTCCGCTCCGGCTACTCCCGAATCCCGGTGATCGGGGACAACGTCGACGATCTCTGCGGCATCCTCTACGTCAAGGACGTGATGCGCGCGATCCACTCCCCGTGGGACCCGCGCCCGCAGCGCCCGGTGCACGAGATCATGCGCCCGGCACGCTTCGCCCCCGAGTTCGTGGCGGCCGACGCGGTGCTCACGCAGATGCAGACCAGCCACGTGCACCTCACCGTGCTGGTGGACGAGTACGGGGGAGTGGCCGGCATCGTCACCATCGAGGACATCCTCGAGGAGATCGTCGGCAACATCGCCGACGAGCACGACCGTCACGAACCGGAGATCCAGGACCTCGGCCACGGACGCTACCGGGTGCCCGCCCGGGCCGGGCTCTCCGAGGTCGGCGACCTGTTCGATCTCGAGCTCGACGACGACGACATCGACAGCGTCGGCGGGCTGCTGGCCAAGGTGACCGGGCGGGTGCCGATCCCCGGCACCCAGGTGATCGTCCTCGGCCTGGAGCTCGAGGCCGAGAAGAGCGCCGGCCGACGCAAACGCCTGTCCACCGTGCTGGTGCGCAGGGCCCCGCAGGAGGACGACCAGGTGGGCGACACCCAGGAGGACGACGATGACCGCTGAGCAGCAGAACGTGCCGGAGCAGGACCAGCCGACGGGGGAGAGCGGAGGGCCCGGCGTGCACCGCTCCGGTTTCGCAGCCCTGGTGGGCCGTCCGAACGTCGGCAAGTCCACCCTCACCAACGCGCTGGTGGGCGAGAAGGTCGCGATCACCTCGACCAAGCCGCAGACCACCCGGCGGGCGATCCGCGGCATCGTCACCCGGGAGGACGCCCAGATCATCCTGGTGGACACCCCCGGCGTGCACCGCCCCCGCACCCTGCTCGGCGAACGCCTCAACGACCTGGTGCGCGAGACCCTCAGCGAGGTCGACGTGGTGGGCTTCTGCCTGCCCGCCGACCAGAAGATCGGCCCCGGAGACCGCTTCATCGCCGAGGACCTGGTGGAGATGCGCAGCGGCCGGCGCGGCCCGAAGGTGGTCGCCGTCGTCACCAAGATCGACCTGGTGGGCCGCGACGTGCTGGCCGAGCACCTGATGGCCGTGGATCAGCTGATGGGCTTCGACGAGATCGTCCCGATCTCCGCGAAGAAGGGGGAGCAGATCGATGTGCTGCTGGGCGTGATCTCCGCCCAGCTGCCCCAGGGGCCGCAGCTCTACCCCGAGGATCAGCTCACCGAGGAGTCGCGCGATGACCGCATCTCGGAACTGATCCGCGAGGCCGCGCTGGAGGGCGTGCGCGACGAGCTGCCGCACTCCATCGCGGTGATCGTCGAGGAGGTCGTCGAGGTGGACCCCGACGGCGATGCGTTCACCCCGGTCGAGCCCGGCACGGGGCGCCTGGTGGTGCGGGCGACCCTGTTCGTCGAGCGCGACAGCCAGAAGGGCATCATCATCGGCAAGGGCGGCTCGCGGCTGCGCGACGTCGGCTCCCGCGCCCGCGCCGAGATCAACCACCTGCTGGGTCGCGCGGTGCATCTGGATCTGCGGATCAAGGTCGCCAAGGACTGGCAGCGCGACCCCAAGCAGCTGGGGCGGCTCGGGTTCTGAGGGGGCAAGCCTCCCGCAGGACGAGTTCATGACATCCGGGGCCGGGAGAGTCATACGTGGAGTATGACCACGACGATCAAGGTGGACCGCGAACTGCGGGATGTGCTGAAGAAGCAGGCGCAGGCGCATGGTCGGACCCTCGGTCAGCATCTGGCAGCGCTGGCCGAGGCCGAGGTCCGACGTGGCCGCCTCGCGGCGATGGGTGCAGCGATGCAGGAGACTCCACCGGACGATGCCTACCTCGCCGACGCGCAGGCGTGGCAGAGCGAGCAGATGCGCGCCATCGCCCGGGCACGGCTGCTCCAGCACGCGGGAGTCGTGGATCCCGCGACACTCGCCACCGTGCGCCGATGGGTGATCGACGTCCTCTCCGACTGACACCCGCCGCGCGGGCGGTGGGTCGCGGTGCGGTCGTGGACCGCTCACATCGTGAGCGAGCCCTGGACCACGTGCCGACGGTGCTACCGTGACGACCATGCGTGGATCGCTGCTCCTGCTTAGCCGCCGCGACGGGACCTGAACGCCGGGACCCCGCCGCGGCTGAAGTGTTGTCCGGCGACCGGTACTCCAGCGAGAAGGACCCCCAGATGACTGACTCCGCGATCACCTCCCTCCCCGCGGTCGCCGCAGAGGGCGACCCCGCAGCTCCCGTCGTCGGCACCACCGGCGACGCCCCACAGCAGCCCTCGGGCATGCCGACCCACAAGTACCTGCCCTTCCACGAGCAGATCCAGGTCGAGCTGCCGGACCGCACCTGGCCCACCCGCCGCATCTCCCGCGCCCCCCGCTGGTGCGCGGTCGACCTGCGCGACGGCAACCAGGCCCTCATCGACCCGATGAACGCCGAGCGCAAGCTGCGGATGTTCGAGCTGCTGGTGCAGATGGGCTACAAGGAGATCGAGGTCGGATTCCCCTCCGCCTCCAAGACCGACTTCGACTTCGTGCGCACCCTCATCGAGGAGGATCGGATCCCGGAGGACGTCTCGATCCAGGTCCTCACCCAGTCCCGTGAGCACCTCATCGAGCGCACCTACCAGTCGATCGCCGGGGCGAAGCGCGCCGTCGTGCACCTGTACAACTCCACCTCCGTCGTGCAGCGCGACGTCGTCTTCCGCGCTGACCAGGACGCGGTGCTCGACATCGCCGTACAGGGTGCCCTGCTGTGCAAGAAGTACGAGGAGACCGTCCCGGACACCGCTGTCACCTACCAGTACTCCCCGGAGTCCTACACCGGCACCGAGCTCGAATATGCGCTGCGGGTGTGCAACGCCGTGATCGAGATCTTCAAGCCCACGCCGCAGGACAAGATGATCGTCAACCTGCCGGCGACGGTGGAGATGGCGACCCCGAACGTCTACGCCGACTCGATCGAGTGGATGCACCGCAACCTCGATCGCCGCGATTCGATCGTGCTCTCGCTGCACCCGCACAACGACCGCGGCACCGGCGTGGCCGCCGCGGAGCTCGGCTACCTGGCCGGCGCCGACCGGATCGAAGGCTGCCTGTTCGGCAACGGGGAGCGCACCGGCAACGTGGACCTGGTGACCCTGGGCCTGAACCTGTTCAGCCAGGGCATCGACCCCCAGATCGACTTCTCCGACCTGAACGAGGTGCGCCGCACCGTCGAGCACTGCAACCAGATGCCGGTGCCCGAGCGCAGCCCGTACGGCGGTGACCTGGTGTTCACTGCCTTCTCCGGCTCCCACCAGGACGCCATCAAGAAGGGCCTGGAGCGTATGGAGGGCGACGCGAAGAAGGCCGGCAAGGGCGTGAACGACATGGTCTGGCGGGTGCCCTACCTGCCGGTGGATCCCAAGGACCTCGGCCGCTCCTACGAAGCCGTGATCCGCGTGAATTCGCAGTCCGGCAAGGGCGGCATGGCCTACCTGCTGCGCACCGAGCACGGCCTGGACCTCCCGCGCCGCCTGCAGATCGAGTTCTCCGGCATCGTGCAGGAGCGCACGGACACAGATGGCGGCGAGGTGAGCGCGGAGACGCTCTGGGACGTCTTCACCGACGAGTACCTGCCCACCCGCGACGAGTCCCGTCGCTGGGGCCACTACGGCTTCCGCAACGTGCGCCAGGAATCCACCGGTGACGGCTCGGACCGCATCACCGTCTCGCTGGTGGTCGACGGTGAGGTGCACGAGGTGACCGGAATCGGCAACGGCCCGCTCGACGGCTTCGTCAAGGCCCTCGCCGAGCGGAAGATCGACGTGCGCATCCTCGACTATGCCGAGCACGCGCTGACCGAGGGCGATGACTCCCTGGCCGCCTCGTACATCGAGTGCGAGATCGGCGACCGGATCTTCTGGGGCGTCGGCATCGACGGCTCGATCACCCGCGCCTCCCTCGAGGCGATCACCTCGGCGCTGAACCGCGAGCACCGTGCCCGGCTCTGAGGCGAGCAGCACCCGCCACGACCTGAAAGGTGCCGGATTCCAGCACCCTTGAGGGGGTGGCGGGGCGTT
>JAKDUN010000378.1 GCA_030457675.1 Brachybacterium sp.
GGGCGCGGTGCCTGGGTCATGCAGGGGGCGGGATGGGGATCAGGGTCGTGGATCGTGCGGGGTCAGGAGTGGGGCAGGGAGCGTCGGGCGCGAGTGCGGCCGACGGAGGCGGTACGGGGGCTCACCGATCACCCCCGTCCCCGATCGGTGGGGCGGCATCCGGTGCCGGGTCGACATCTGCGGGCAGGAGCTCCAGTCCCAGGCCCGGCCCGCCGCACAGGCGGAGCCAGGCGCCGTCCTGCACGAAGCCGCCCCGGGGTGCGGCGGAGGTGAACCAGGCGGGCGGATCCAGGTCGATCATCGTGATCGCCGGATGCGCGATCGCCAGGTGCGCGGCGGCGGTGATCGAGATGCGCGGCTCCATCATCGCGCCGACCATGCACTCCATCCCCGCCTCACGGGCGATGTCTGCGATCTCCAGCGCCCCGCGCAGCCCGCCGGTCTTGGCGAGCTTGATGTTCAGCAGGTCGCAGGCGTCGGCATCCACGAGGCGGCGCGCATCCTCGGTCGTCCACACCGCCTCGTCCGCCATGATCGGCAGCTCCACCGCGGCCGCGACCCGGGCCAGTCCCTCGATGTTCCGGGCGGCGACGGGCTGTTCGACCAGGTCGATGGGCAGGCCGTCCCGTTCGAAGCCGGTGATGATCTCGATCGCCTGCTCCGGGCTCCACCCCTGGTTCGCGTCCAGCCGCAGCCGGGCCTCCGGCGCGGCCTCGACCACGGCGGCCAGGCGGCGACGGTCCTCCGCGATGTCGTGGCCGAGCTTGATCTTCAGGATCTGCTCGCCGCCCGCGACCGCGGTGCGGGCGTGCTCGGCCATCACGTCCGGGTCCTCGAGGGAGATCGTCATGTCGTTCATCAGTCCGTCCTCGAGGCGCCCGCCGAGCAGCTCCACCAGGGGTGTGCCGACGCTCTTCGCCCAGGCGTCGTGCAGGGCCACGTCGGCAGCGGCTCTCGCGCTGCTCGCACCCTCGAGCGCAGCGCCGATCCGGCGGGTCAGCTCCCCGAGGGTGCCGGTCGCGCCCTCGAGCGCCGAGCGCAGCGGTCCGGCCAGCGCAGCAGTGATCGTCTCCGCCGACTCGCCGGTGACCGCCACCGTCTCCGCGGCCGAGCCCTGGCCGATGGCGCCGCGGTGCAGCTCGATCTCGGCGACGACGTACTCGACCGCCTCCGTGCGGCGGGCGGCGGTGACGAAGGGACGCAGCAGGGGGGCGCGGTGGCGGTGATGGCGCACCGCGGTGACGGTGAGCGATTCCTGTGCCCTCAGGTCCTCGCCCGTCACAGGATCGACATGATCTGGGCGGCGGCGAGTCCGAGGAAGGTGCCGGCGAAGGAGCCGATCAGGGCCATCAGCACACCGACCGGCACCAGCTGCCGGTTGTAGGCGGCGGCGACCACGGGCGCCGAGGCGACACCGCCGATGTTGGCGGTCGAGGCGACGGCCAGCGAGAACAGCTCGACCTTCGCGATCTTCGCGTAGATGAGCATGATGATGATGTGGATCAGCAGCACCAGCACGCCGATCAGCAGGTACAGCGGGGCCTGCGTGAGCGCGGAGAAGTCCGAGCCCGAGGCGATCTGGCCGATCACCACGAACAGCATCAGCGTGGCGACCTCGATGGAGCCCGCGGTCCGGCCCAGCGGGGTGACGGCGATGAGCAGGCCCAGCACGGAGACGATGAGGATCGTCCAGGTGGTGGAGTTGACTACGGTGCCGAGCTCCGGCAGCAGCGACCCGATCCAGGAGGCGGCTGTGGAGGCGAACAGCGAGCCGAAGACGACGATCGCGAGCGAGGAGATCGTGATCGGCCGCTCCTCCTCCTCGAAGGCGCCCATATGGGCGTCGAGGTGGGAGGTATCGGCCTTGGTCCACCTGTTGAAACGGGGCGAGGAGGCGACCGCGACGAACATCGCCATCAGCCACACCGAGTACATGATCGTGTCGGTGATCAGGGCGTAGCCGAAGATGTTCTCGGGTGCCTGCAGGATGTCCTGCACCGCGACCATGTTGGCGCTGCCACCGGTCCACGAGGCCAGCAGGGCACCGAACACCTTCCAGGATTCGTCGTGCAGCGCGGCCTGGAAGATCGTCACCACCACGATCATGCCGATGAACAGCGAGGCGGCCGAGACGGCGTAGGTCAGCAGCAGTTTCGGGCCGAGGCGGATGATCTTGCGGATGTCGCAGCCGAACAGGAACAGCAGGATCATCGCCGGCAGCAGGACATCCTTGACGGCGGCGACCGGTGCGCGGGTGGCCTCGTCCTGCCCGAACACGCCGAGCGAGTTGAGGGCGGCGCACGCCAGGTACATCAGCACCATGCCGGGTACGAACTTGAACAGTTTCCAGCCGGTCGTGCGCTCCAGCACGATCAGCACGCACGACAGTCCCAGCAGGACGCCGAGCATGAGCAGGCCGTCGGTGATCATCGGTGATCTCCTCGATTCGGGGAAGGGAGGCCGCCCGGGCACAAAAAAATCGGAAGCGCCGATGAGCGCCGCCTCGGTCGAGGCGCGTTCATGGAGCTTCCGACGGGGACCGGTTCTGTGAGGTTCCGGGCGGACGGTGAGCGGTTATCGAATTATGCGGAGGGGTCGGCCGACAAGTCGCGGTACTTCGCAGCGGCATTGCGCACCGAGGTGGCGAGCGCCCGCTGCGAAGACCCGTGGTACCTGTCGGTGATCGACTCCACCAGGGACTCCTCATCCAGGAGGGAACGGCCCACCAGCAGTTCGCGGACGAACTCGACCGTGAGGGTCAGGGTGGCGGTGCAGTCCATCGCCTGGATGATGTGGGTCTCAGTATCGACCACGAGGCCGATGAAGAACAGCCCCCACTGCGACGTGATCGGATTGTTAGTGGGGGACTTGGCCTCGCCGGTGAGGTAGATGGTGCGCGCCATGGGCAG